>NZ_JBLZFY010000034.1:0-40231 GCF_050753365.1 Geminocystis sp. CENA526 | reverse complement strand
CTCTTCCCCCTCTTCCCCCTCTTCCCCCTCTTCCTGTCTCTTTCTTATTGATGGGCAATCCCCACCCTACCCAATTTTTGGGCAACTGCCAAATTACTATCATTTCCTTGAGAAAGCCAGAAATCAAGAATATTTTGCCCGACAATAGTAGGTTGAAAATAATGAAAAAAGTGTTCATTTTGGGAACATTTATATAATACATCTTGGGGTTTTAAGTGATTTTGCCATTTCATCATTTCATCCCACGACACAATACTATCTTTTTCGCTACCACAAATCATTAAGGGTGATGCAATTTTCTCGATCGAACCATCTAATCTTTGATATAAACTATGGGGAGAGAGAGAATAGAGTAGGGCTTTATCTAATAAACCCATAAATGCTTTTTGATAATATTGATTATGATAACCAAATAAACTATATGCCAGTCGTGCTAAAACTCTTTCTTTACTACAATGAAAATTAGTACGCAACAGATAATAATAACTAATCCAATCCAAAGTCGGATTGATGCCAACCCCCAAAATCACTAAGGATTTTACCTTATCAGGGAATTTTTGAGCGTATAACAATCCTAACAGTCCACAGGTACTATGACCAACTAAATTAACAGGTTTTTCTAATAAACTTATATAATCATCTAACAATTCGATCGCAACATCAAGAGAAGTACCTTCATCAGCAGTTTGAGTATATTCCCATTGAGCAATATTAACATGACGAGATAAATATTTAACAATAGGTAAGTTAAAACGCAATAGATAAGGATTCGTATTTAACCACAGAGTATCAACACTTTTGAACATCTTTTTCAATAAATTTATTAGATAGTAAAAGAAAGTATCAGCAAGAAGTAAATCTTGCTAAATACATAGTAACCGATTCTTATTGATAATTTTTATCAAATATTGATTAAATAGAATAACGTATTTTAGAACTTATTGCAAGTTATTATCATTAAAGTAGCAGTATTCTAAAAATAATTGCTTGTAATCTTAGATGCGTTTGTGCTTACTTAGGGGTTGTGGAAAAAGTATTTTGGTGAGGGTAGGGAATAGGGCATATTTCGACTACCTTGATAACAATGGAAGAGGAAATAGAAGTTTTTGAAACACTCAAATTATAGATCAAATAATGAAGAAATAATGCTATGATATTTGTTAACAAAATGTAATAAAACTTTATAATCGTTTACTAAAATCATGACACAATCTCAACCTAGCAAAACTCCTAATATCGATGAGCCTAAATTCGGTTTTAACAGCTATGCTGAAAAATTAAATGGTAGAGCCGCCATGATAGGCTTTATTATTACCCTTTCGATCGAATTTTTTACCAAACAAGGTTTATTAAGCTGGTTAGGTTTACAATAATTATTTTATGGTGGGTACACAAGTACCTATCATTATTGTTGTAATAAGCTAAGACGCATTTCCATTACAATCCTAGATTCAATATAACAAGGCAATAAGTCTAATCTTTTTCCAAGAAGTCTATTAGTTATCGCTACAATGAAAATGAATAAAATATAACAGAAATTTTTATGGTGACGTTAATTGCTGAAAAAAAAATCGAAATTACTTTAGAGGAATTTTTAACTTTCCCTGAAGAAAAACCTGCTCAAGAATATATTGATAATCAAATTATTGCAAAACCTATGCCTCAAGGAAAACATAGTATTATTCAAGGTGAGTTAGTAACGGCGATTAATTCTGTGGTAAAACCCACGAAAGTTGCATTGGCTTTTCCCGAATTGAGATGTACTTTTGGGGGAAAATCGATCGTACCTGATATAGTAGTTTTAATCTATGATCATATTCCTAGAGACGAAAATGGAGATATTGCGAACGTAGTTTCTATTCCACCTGATTGGATGATTGAAATTCTCTCTCTTGATCAAACAAATCACAGTATTATTATTAAAAAAATTATTCGTTGTCTTGAGGCAGGTTGTCAACTAGGATGGATTATTGATCCTAAACAAAAAACAGTCTTTACTTATTGTGAGCAAAAAGTGGCATTTTTCGATCGAGATGAAGATATATTACCCGTGCCTGATTTTATCAACAATTTAAAACTTTCGATCGCAGATATTTTTTCGTGGTTAAAATTTTAAAAGAAATCTCTACATTCTTCAACACAAAAGTTCATTCCCATAGATTCATACCCTGTTATATTATTAAAGGAATAATTTGGAAAAAGATTAGCTCTTAATTATCCATTATCAATTATCAGTTACTTATAAAAATGAACTCAGGTATTGATTTACAAGGAAGTTTTATTACTTCTCTCACAGATTTTGGACTTTCCCCAGAATTAGCCAAAACCCTATGGATTCCATTACCTTTGGGTTTAATGATTATTGGCGCAACGGTGGGAGTATTAGTTAGTGTTTGGTTAGAAAGAAAAATATCGGCGGCGGCACAACAACGGATTGGACCCGAATACGCTGGTCCTTTAGGAGTATTGCAACCCGTAGCTGACGGTATAAAATTAGTTTTTAAAGAAGATATTGTCCCTGCTAAAGCCGATAGTGTATTATTTACATTGGGTCCTGCCATCGTAGTAATTCCAGTATTTTTGTCCTATCTCATCGTACCCTTTGGACAAAATTTAGTGATTACTGACTTAAATGTTGGTATTTTTCTCTGGATTTCCCTGTCTAGCATTACTCCCATTGGTTTATTAATGGCAGGTTATGCCTCCAATAATAAGTATTCTCTCTTGGGAGGATTACGCGCAGCCGCACAATCTATCAGTTACGAAATTCCCTTAGCATTATCGGTGTTAGCTATTGCTATGATGTCCAATAGTTTAAGTACGATCGATATTGTAGAACAACAAGCCAGTCATGGTATATTAAGTTGGAATATTTGGAGACAACCCGTTGGCTTCCTCATTTTTTGGATAGCCGCCTTAGCAGAATGTGAGCGCTTACCCTTCGACTTACCCGAAGCCGAAGAAGAATTAGTGGCTGGTTATCAAACAGAATATGCAGGGATGAAATTCGGTTTATTCTACGTTGGTTCTTACGTTAACCTAGTCTTATCAGCATTGGTATTTGCACTATTATATTTAGGCGGTTGGGAATTTCCTATTCCTTTAAGTAATCTTGCAGGATGGATAGGAGTAAGTGAAAACACTCCTTGGTTACAAGTAATTACCGCCTCCTTGGGAATCAGCATGATGGTATTAAAAGCCTATTTCTTAGTCTTCATTGCCATTTTATTACGTTGGACTGTACCTAGGGTTAGAATTGATCAACTATTGGATTTAGGGTGGAAATTTTTACTTCCCGTTTCCTTAGTTAATTTATTACTTACCGCAGGATTAAAACTAGCATTTCCCTTTGCTTTCGGCGGTTAAATCCTAAGTAGGGGTTGCACAAAAAGTATTTTGATGAAGGTAGGTATCAGGTGTCAGGTTAAAGAATGAAAAATCAAGGTTTTGAAGCATTATCTCTTCAAAAAATACACAGGTGTATTGTGAATCATCAGATTTGAAATGCCCTGTTTTTGAGTAAAAATTGCCAAAAATTCGCACCTTTTTATGAATATAGTGTGCGTAAATCATTGATTTTAATAACCTTTTGATTTATTCAGCAAACCCTAAGTAAAAAGTAATGAGTAATAAGGTGATTTTGGTTTTTCTACTTTAGACATCTCCAGAAGTGAAAAATTAAATCAATTTTAATTAAGCTCAAATTATGCTCTTACTAAATAGGGGGTGCTGAAAAAGTCTGAGGAAGGGGTAGGGCAAAGGGCAAAGGTTTTAATGCTTTTGATTTGTGAGATCAGAGTTTGTAACTGTATAATACTACCCTGTTTTTTGAGCAAAAATTCCTAAAACTACGCACTTTTTCATTAACTTAATGTACCTAAAGCCTTGATTTTTATAGCTTCCTGATTTATTCAGCAAACCCTAAATATAGCTTAATTCATCTTTTTTTACCATTTTAATACTGCTTTATCTATTCCCTCCTCTCGTTTAATTTTACTATCTTTTTCTATCCATTTAATAACTTGTTCACTGGTTAAACTATCCAAAGAAACATCTAAATCTTGAGCAATTATTCGCAGTAATTTTAAAGAAGAAATAGTTAGTCTTGTTAAAAATTTTTCAGATGAACTTAATAAGGCTTTTTCTACTTCGATCGATTCTTGCTCAGTCAAAAATTGTTGATTTTCTAGCATAACATTTTAATAATAAATTGATAATATTAACTATATTAAAATAACCTTTATTTATATTAGAATTTCGATCGAAATTAGGCTAGAAGCCCAAACTAAGGGGAAAAAATCTGAGTCTGGTAAACTTAGATTCGATCGAACTGATAGAGAGTGTCTCTTAAGTTTATAATAACGAATAGCTAAATATCCATAGACATCGACCATATTGATCATTTTATCACCGTGAAACAGGCATTTTGCCTGTCTTGTTAGACAAAATTTGATAATTATTGATTATAGATAAAATAAGTAAATGAAAACAAAAAAAAGTAAGACTCTCATACCCATACCCACCCTTTTAATTATCCTTGCAGGAGTTGTCGGCGCTACGGTTTTAACTCCCAAACTAATTAAACTCCTTGACGGAATCGTCATTACCACTGAACCTGTAGAATATAGATTAGATGCACCTTCGGAAGTTTTACCCTTAGCTGATGTGTCACCTAGTGAGCGTCAATCTGTCTTGGAATCGATCGCTAATCAAGAGAAACCATCTTTAGACAGAAATAGAGCAAGATTTTTGTTAGCTTCTGATATATTAAGAGTAGATTTTGACGGGGGAAAAGCCTTAAATTATCTCAAGAATTTAGATAAAGAATATCCTATTTTAGCCCCCTATATTTTATTAAGACAGGGGAGGGCTTATGAGTTAACAAATGATACCGCAAAAGCCCAAGAAATTTGGTTGCAATTAGTCACAGAATTTCCCGAAAATTTAGTTAGTGCCGAAGCCTATTATAAACTAGGCACTTATGATGAAAACTATTGGCAGGAGGCAATTAAAAGATTCCCTCAGTATCCTCGCACCCATGAGATTGCTCGTAAATTATTAGAAAAAGAGCCTAATCAAAAAGACTTATTATTATTGTTAGCTACCTATGATTTATCCCCTCAAACTAAAGGAGAATTAGATAGATTAGTTAAAGAATTTGGAAAAGAATTAACCCCTCAACAATGGGATATTATCGCTCAAAATTATTGGCAAAATAACAACTTTTTACAAGCATCCCAAGCCTATATAAAAGGCACTTCTACCCCCGAACATTTATACCGTATTGCCAGAGGTTATCAAGTATCAAACAAACCAACAGAAGCAAAAAGTTTTTACCTTAAATTAGTAAATGAATTTCCCGACGCACCCGATACGGGGTTAGCTTTAAGAAGACTAGCAACCATGACTCAAGGGGATGAAGCCTTATCCTTCCTTAATCGTGTAGATAAGAGATTTTTAGAAGAAGTGCCTAAAGCCTTGCATCAAAAAGCCACCATCTTAACGGCAATGGGAAGGTTTCAAGAAGCAACCCAAGTGCGAAATCAATTACTGCAAGAGTATCCTAATTCAGACGAGGCGGCGAATTACCGTTGGCAGGTAGCGCAGGAGTTTGCTAGGGGTAATGATTTAGTTTCCGCTTGGCAATGGGCGCAACAAATCAGCGTCAATAATCCTGATAGCGATGTCGCACCAAAGGCAGGGTTTTGGGTAGGAAAATGGGCGCAAAGATTAGGGCAAACGGAAGAAGCCCAAAAGGCTTTCCAATTTGTTTTAGACAATCATCCTCATTCGTACTACGCTTGGCGATCGGCAGTGGCTTTGGGCAAGGATGTGGGCGATTTTACCACTATTCGCAGTTTACCATTAAAAGTGAAAACTCCTACAGTTCGATCGATACCACCAGCAGGTTCAAATATGTTTAAAGAGATGTTTTTATTAGGAGAAAATCAGGAAGCCATAGACTTATTTAGAGGAGAAATAGGCAATAAACCACAAGTAACGGTATCAGAACAATTTATTCAAGGATTGATTCAACAAATTCAAGGGAAAAATTTACAAGGAATTAATACTATTTGGACATTAAGAAATCGGAGAGATAACCCCGAAGACTATCAAGAATGGAGAATACTGCGCAATAGTCCAGAATACTGGTATGGATTATTTCCCTTCCATTATGAAGACTTAATCGTCAAATGGTCACAGGAAAGAAAATTAAACCCCTTCTTGGTGGTATCCCTTATTCGTCAAGAGTCAAGATTCGAGAGAGAAATCAAGTCTCCCGTAGGTGCAACGGGATTAATGCAGATTATGCCCGATACAGGCAAATGGATTGCGCCTCAAATCGGAGTAAAAGAATATTCTCTCACCGATCCTAATGATAATATTAAGATGGGTACATGGTACTTGAATTATACCCACGAAACCTATAACGGAAATTCCTTACTTGCCGTTGCCAGTTATAACGCAGGACCGGGAAATGTGGCAAACTGGTTAAAACGATTTAGTCTCGATGATTTTGACGAATTTGTGGAAAATATCCCCTTCCCAGAAACCAAAGGCTATATTGAAACAGTTTTCGGTAATTACTGGAATTATGTCGAATTGTACGATCCAGAAATACAGGAGAAAATCGACTAATTTGTAGGTTGGGTTGAGGCATGAAACCCAACTATTTTTTTGTCTCTTACTTTCAGTATGATAAATTATGTCTTGAAAAAGGTGTTGTGTATTAGATTAAATCATCGAAAATAGCAAATCATAGGGGGTTAAAAAATGATGACTTTAGATTCCATTACAAAAGCGATAATTTCTTTATCTTTAGAAAATAAAAAACAATTATTAGAAATATTAAAACAACAAATTTTTGAGATGAAAGAAGCAGACTACATAAATACTTAAGAATCGATCGATGATATTAAAGATATTGAGGAAGAATATCATAATAGAGAATACATAGCTTTTAACTAATACATGGAAAAATGAGTAAAAATTAATCTTTTATAAAGAGAAAAAGATAGAGGAAAAAGTTAGGTAATTAGACATATTTTAATAGTACATAGTTTCCTTTTTAGGGAATAAATAAAGTTAATATACTTAGGTTAAATAACTATGGTTAAAAATTATATTTGGAATGAAGAGAAGAATGAGAAACTGAAACAAGAAAGAGGGGTTAGTTTTGAGAATGTTATTGAAGCTATAAAAAATAATCAAGTACTAGCAATTACAGAAACTTTAAATAAAGAAAAATATCCTAATCAATTTGTTATAATTGTTTTGATTAGGGATTATGTTTATTGTGTCCCTTATATTAAGGAAGATAATAGAATTTTTCTTAAAACAATTTTTCCTAGTCGAAAAATGAAAAAACAATTTTTAGGAGAATAAAACTATGAATTATTTGAACTATGATAATCTTGACCTTGACGAATTAGCTATTACTATCAATTTAGACAGAGAAGAAAAGGAATTATTAGAAAGTATAGAAAATGACGAATGGGTTAGTATTCCTAATGAAAAAGAAGAAATGATAATGTTAAAGTCTATGGCAATAAGTTCACTAAATAAAACAAAAATAGAGTTAGAATTAGATAATCAAGATTTAGAGAAGATGAATATATTAGCAAATAAATTTGATTTATCTATACCTAATTTAATTAAAGATATACTTGATCAATATTTAAAAAAGCATCTGGCAGAAAATAGATAAAAAATATAAATATTTAACTCCTCAAAAATATCGAGAAAAATGCCATAAAAATCAACATCAAATAGATGAATAATTATAAAATAGTTATGTCAAATTCAGTACAAAATAAATAAATTTTTGATAAAAATACAGGCAAGATGCCTGTTTTACGGACAAAAATTACAATCATTGACAATGTCTAATAGGTAGGGGTAATACCTACCTAAGATAAGTTAAATTAATTTAGGGTAAACGTCCAGTTCCCTTATTTGCATCATCGCCCCGATCATCGTTATCATCCCATTGTTTATAGTTAGATTCTTCTTGAATTTGAATTTTAAAACCACTGGGAAAATTAGCCCTTCCTTTTTGTGAATCCAGAATACATAATCCAAAAGCAACTAAATATCGATCGAAGTAATTATCTGGAATACCATTCATATCTAAACCTTTTTGTTTATTTTTGTTTCGAGGATTTTCAAAAAATCTGACTTCATATTGAGGAATAGTTGCATTTTCTTGTTTAAAACATTTCCAAGTCGTCATAATAGTATCTTTGTAAAAAGGCGATTTTGCACCTCCTCCCACTAAAACAAAAGATAAGTTTCTCAATCCCGTAATACTAGGAATTTTTCTTTTTGTAGAAATAACGACATCTCCCACTTGTTGATGAATTTTTTGTTGACACAAAATCATCTCTAGGTATGGTTTTTCTTTTCCGATATTAGATTTTAATTTTTCCTCTACGGCTTCTTTTGATGTTTTATACTTGTTAGAACGATAATCTCCAGATTTAGAAGTTGTCCAAGCTCTTTGTGCTATACATAATGTACTAGATAAATCTTCAATATGTTGTAGAGTATTTTTTGCTTCTTCTTCAAATACTTTATTTTCGGGGAGGGGTAAAGTATTGATACCATATTCTTTCAAAGAAGTATAGTAAAAATCTGGTTCTCCTTTTGCTCTAAGATAACAAGAAGTTGCATCCACTGTACCTCCGCCTATATCAAACACAAAATATGTACCATCGACATTATCTAAAGGGCGGATAATAGCTTCTAATTCAGATAAAACTGTATTTTTTTCTTCATCTCTTAAGGTTAAAACAAAATTTTGCAGAGTCTTTAAATCTAAATTTTCTAAATGATCCTCTAAATTAAACTGTTGTATATAATTCGATCGAGGTTCTTGTAAAATCTTTTTAAGTTTACCATAGGTTAAATTGTCAGTTTTCTGGTTACTTAAAAATAATGCTAAGTGTAAAACTCTATGGAAATAAGCTAACACAGGAGAGTCCGCATACTTAACAGGTACACCTAAATTAGCACTCCATTCAGGTATTTTATTTTTTAATCTCTCTTTGCCATTTTTACTTTCTTCAAAAGATTTTTTTGCCGTACAAATCACTTGACTAAGAAAATAAGCACAGAGATTTTCTATTTCTCGAACTTTCTCTGGGGAATAACGTTGTTTTAAATCATCTGGAAGTTTGTTTGCGTTTTTTTTGCACTTCAAAAAGACTCAAGCTATTTAACTGCATTTTAAGGGACTTAGTACCTTGCTTAAAATCTGGTAATACACCAACTCCATCAGGAAACATTCCTTTATTCGGCTCTTTTTCTTCGCCTAAATCAATTACAATAGGGACACTACCTTCATCACTACCCCATAAGCAAACTTTTGTCCAACTTGTACCAAAATCAATACCGAGATTTAACTCTAGTTTTTGTTCACTTTTTGCCATAATCAAAAATATATCAATAATATTGTCACTATAATTTTTACGCTTACTCAACAACGATCAGCCCAAAGGCAATAAAATCAATTATTTCAGTCTCTTTTTCTGATCGATCGAGCCTTTGTTTTTCGTTATTGTAATCTCTCATTATATCTGTTTTGATCTCCTTTTGTCTCGTTGTCTCATTTAATTTTGAATCACTGGAATTGAACTGTTTTTCTGATTTATTCTCAGATATTTTTTTTAATTCTTCCCATCGTTTTAATATCTTTTCAGCTAAATTCTCTTTTTCTTTTTTAATTAATTCAGGTTTACTTTCTTCTCTATTTTCAGCATTAGGTAAAGGGTTGCCAATATTATAAAATGCGTAATTAATAAATATTTCTGACTCTTGAGCTGTAAAATCTTCCTTAGTGGTTTCAGAAACATTCTTGATTTGATATATTAAAACGCTATCATCATATAAGTTTTGAGATTGACAAAAAGCGATTAAATAAAAGTATGTTTCCTTTTTAATTTTTTCTTTTAAATCATTGTTTAATTCTGTTAAATCTGAATCATATTTTAATCTACATACTGACAAAGGATGATATTCGTGTTTGTTGAAATAGTCACTATTTTTAATCCATTGTAAAAAAGGATGATTTAAGTCAATTAAATAAAATTTTTGTGACGCAAATTTTAAGGGTGTAAAATAACATAAATTTTCCCCTTGAGAAAGACGAAATTGATAACATTTATTTTTCTTTGCTAACTGTTGAATTTCTTTAATTATAGTATCTTTTTCAGAGTTAGTTTCTGATACAATGATTTTTGTCGATCGTTCTTTTTCATTAATATCTACCTTAAATAATCCCTCATAATTAGTTTCTAAAAAATCTTTAAAAAACTGCATCAATTCATCAGAGTTTTTAGCTGAATTTTCAATATAAACTTTTTTTTGAGTAAAACAATGACTAATTAAGATAAAATAATTAATTTTATCTGTTGATAAAAAATTATTGTATTCCGTAACAGATAATGATTCTTTTATATCTTCAGATTTATCAGAAAAAGTTAAATAACACTTAAACTTAGATAATATATTATCAAAAACTATACTTTTGTCTTTTTTAGTTTTTTTATTATATTGAATGTACTTATTAAAATCTTCTAAAATTAATAAATCACATTGTCTATTAATAGCATCATCAAAAATATTAGAAAATAAGGAATCTTGAACAATAGAAATATTCAGATTATTTTCTGAAGAATTAATAAATGTTGTTAGATCATCTTGTTTTTTGAGAGGATTGATTAATCCTGTTTTATTCTTTTTTCCTTGTCTTTCTTTTTTAACAGCTTCTTCTTTCATATCTCTTAAAAGTGATTCTAACAATAACTGCCATTTTTCAATATTGTTTTTATTAGATATAATTAAAATTTTATTTATTTGTTTATAAAAATTAAGTGTTCTAATAGTCGAAAAACTAATATTTATTTTTTTTTCTAAGTCTAATATTTCTTCATAACCAGTAATTAATTGACCTTTTTTTTGATGACTTATATTAACTTGAAAGGTTTTATCATCCTTATATTTATCAGATGAAAAATATATATTATTGAGTCTATGCTCTATTTTATATTTGCCTAATAAAAGTTTTAATTGAGATGGAGGTTTATATTGAGGATTTTCTAAATATCGATCGAGATTAGTCATTTTTACGCTTAATGATTAAATAGAATTAAAATCATATCATTAAGTTCGATCGAAAGCATCAGGCTAGATAAACTATTTTGTAACCTATTATCCCTCTGGTATCTCCAAATCCTGACTTAAAAATACTGACTTTAGTTGCAATTTAAGATAGAATGAAATGTTTGTGCAGAAAACAGTTAAAATATCTTAGTACAATAGAACTAAAAAATATAGGTAAATAGTAGTGAAAATAGTTTGTTCTCAAGTTGATCTGAAAAATAATTTATCATTAGTTAGTCGTGCTGTGCCATCTCGCCCTACTCATCCGATTTTAGCCAATGTTTTGTTAGTGGCAGATGCTAATAAAAATCGTGTGACTTTAACAGGTTTTGACTTAAGTTTGGGGATGCGCACCAGTTTCTCTGCCGAAGTAGAAGAGGGCGGAGAGATAACTCTACCTGCGAAGTTATTAACGGATATTGTCTCTCGTTTACCCGAAGGGGATGTAAGTATATCCTACGAAGAAGAT
This sequence comes from Geminocystis sp. CENA526, assembly GCF_050753365.1. Classification (NCBI taxonomy): domain Bacteria; kingdom Bacillati; phylum Cyanobacteriota; class Cyanophyceae; order Chroococcales; family Geminocystaceae; genus Geminocystis; species Geminocystis sp. CENA526. Next base: position 28,599 of record NZ_JBLZFY010000034.1, on the reverse strand, counting down.
GAATTAGACGATAATCCTTTGGTTGCCATTAATGCCTTATCAGGTAAGTTTCAGTTACGAGGAGTCAGAGGCGATGAATACCCTGAGTTGCCTACCGTAGAAACGGAAAATGCCTTTTTATTGCCCATTAATGCCTTAGTAGAAGGGTTGAAAGGTTCGTTATTTTCTGCTAGTAGTGATGAAGCTAAACAAATTTTAACAGGTATTCATCTTACCAGAAATTTTGATTCTTTGGAGTTTGCCGCTACTGACGGGCATCGTTTGGCTGTAGTTAAAACCAGTGCGCAAAAAGAAGATGAGGAAGAAGACGAAACCTCCGTTGACACTTCCGATGAGAGTCAAAATTTTGATATGACTATCCCCGCTAGGGCTTTGAGAGAGTTAGAAAAAATTATTTCTGGTGACAAAGATAATGGTAACGTGGCTTTGTATGTTGATAATGGACAAGTTGTCTTTGAAGTTGAAGAACAACACCTTACCAGCCGTAAGTTAGATGGTGCTTACCCTAACTATAATCAATTAATACCAAAAAACTTTGAGCGTACTATGGTAGTCGATCGAAAACAGGTAATTGAGAGTTTAGAGAGGGTATCAGTATTTACAGACCAGAAAAATACCTTAGTTAAATTTAAGCTAGAACCTGATAATAGTCAAGTCATTATTTCAGTGGAAGCGAAGGAATTAGGCAATGCGACTGCTACCATTAGTGCAGAAATTACGGGGGAAGGTTTTGATATTGGTTTCAATATTCGTTATCTTTTAGATGGTTTAAAAGCCCTATCAGCTTCCGACATTAAATTTCAATTAAATGGTGCAACTCAACCCGTTATTATTACCCCTTTAAGTGGTTTACAAATGACTTATTTGATTATGCCCGTACAAATTCGAGAATAATTTTAAAAAGTGGGGTGTCATCACCCTACATCACCTAAGTTAGTTATAAAATTGAATTTGACAATAATTTACTATTTTAAGCATATCAAGGACATAAATTGAGGTTTTATATCAACTTTATCAAGGTTCGTGCGCGCAGCGTGCCTTTGGCATCGATTTTGAACTATGATTAAGGAAAGTAAAATTTTTTCAGTTTTAATTATGTCTTTATCTGAAATTGTTTCTTTACAGAATCCAAAGCCTTTTCTTAAATGGGTAGGAGGAAAAACACAGTTAATTAGTGAAATTGATCAATTAATTAATAAAATTATTTCTCAAGAAAAAAAGAGGTTTTGTTATATAGAACCATTTGTAGGAGGAGGAGCTATATTATTTCATATTTTAAATCAATTTGATAATATAGAAAATATAGTTATTAATGATATTAATTATAATTTAGTTAATGCTTATCGAGAAATACAAAAAAATCATATAAAATTAATAGATTTGTTATTAGATATAGAAACACAATTTTATACCTTAAAAACTATTGAAGAAAAGCAGGAATTTTATTTAGCCAAGAGAGATATTTTTAATTCTATTCATGATTACTCTACTGAAAAGATAGCTTTATTATTTTTTTTAAATAAAACTTGTTTTAATGGATTATATAGAGTGAATAAAAAAGGCAAGTTTAATGTTCCTTTTGGAAAATATAAAAAGCCCAATATTTGTGATAAAGAAAATATAATATCTGTTAATTATTGTCTTCAAAAAGTGAAAATTTTGCAAGGAGATTTCCAAGAAACTTTAAATTATGCGACCAGTAAGACTATATTTTATTTAGATCCACCTTATAAACCTCTTAATTCAACGTCATCTTTTACGTCTTATGCAGAAAAAATTTTTGACGATAATGAACAAATAAGATTAAAAGAATTTTGTGATGAAATCCATAGACAAGGAAATTATTTTATTCTTAGCAACTCTGATGTGAAAAATTATGATACTTCCAATAACTTTTTTGATGAACTTTATGAAAAATATAATATAAAAAGAGTAAAAGCAAGAAGAAATATTAATTCAAAAGGAGATAAAAGAGGGGAAATTTTTGAACTATTAATTACTAACTTTTAATTCAATTATTCCCATTAAAGTACAAGATTATGATCTACCTCAAAAACTAAAACATGGAAGGCTATTTTTGATAAATATAATGTTTATAATCACGATTTTTCCTTACCTTATTTTATAAGTGCAAAAAATATTAAATCAGCAACTAAACATTTTGATAAAACCGCCGAAAAAGAAGTTAGAATTATTTGTAAACAAGATACAAGAGAAAGTCGCCCAGATATATTTAAAGAGTTAGGATTATTTTTATTACCTGTTAAAAATGGCGAATATACTATTCTCAGTTTATGCTTCTCTGTGTTGACGGGTTGAATAATATTCAACCCCTACTTAGGTTCGATCGATTTTTGAAAGTGTTAGAATTGGTTAAACTATTTTAAAAGTGGTTAAAGTTTGATCACTAATCCCCGTTATTATTCCACCTGAATTATTAATTTCTTCCAAATAATTTAACGCCTCTTTTGTGATAATTTCTCCAGCCATAATTAAAGGAATACCGGGGGGATAAGGACAAATATTTTCGCCACTAATCTGATTAATTGCTAATGGTTTAGAAACAACTTTTTTTGTTGCAAAAAAGGCTTGACGAGGAGTTATTTTCAAGACTGAATTAGGTAATTTTTGCCCTATAAATTGCTTAAAATTATCTTTATTTTTCTGATATTTCTTTAAAGATTGTAAAGCCTTGACTAAGTTTTCAATATCCCGTAAATTATTACCGATCGAAATAATAAAAGTAAGATTAGATAATGATGGTAATTCGCAAGTTACCCCGAATTGTTGATGTAAAATCTCGTCAACCTCATAACCAGTTAAGCCCAGTTTACTTACATTAATTGTTAATCTAGTTATATCTAAATCAAAAAAAATTTCTTGAGGTTCAACTAATTCTAATAAAGATAAATAGTCTAATTTCTTAATTTCATTTCTGGCAAATTTTGCTAAGTTTATCGTATTAGTTAATAATGCTTCTCCTTGCAATGCCATTTGTTGCCTAGCAGAATCTAAAGAAGCTAACAAGAGATAACTAGGACTAGAAGATTGTACCATCTGCAAACCCTGATTAAGTCGATCGACATCGATTAAATTCCCCTGTACATGAAGCATAGAAGCCTGAGTCATTGCCCCTAAAGTTTTATGAGTGGATTGTACAACTATATCAGCACCACACTGTAAGCTCGATCGAGGTAACAAATCATGGAAAGAAAAATGTGCGCCGTGAGCTTCATCAACTAGCAAAGGAATGGTAAAATTATGACTAACATGGGCTATTTCTGTCAAATTTGCACAAATACCATGATAAGTAGGAGATACTACCATGATGGCTTTAACATTATCATTAGTTTGTAAAACCTTTTCAATATCGGTAGCAGAAAGGGTATAACATAAATCAAAATCAGGATTATACTCAGGATTTATAAAGATAGGAGTCGCCCCAGAGAGAATTAAGCCAAAAATCGCCGATTGATGAATATTTCGAGGCAAAATTATCTTATCCCCCTCTCCACAGGTAGCCAAGATAGAAGCAATGATACCAGAAGTTGAGCCATTAGCCAAAAACCAAGTTTCCTGAGCACCAAACGCCTTAGAAGCTAGGCATTGAGAGGATTTAATCACCCCTTCGGGTGCGAATAAATTATCTAACTCAGGTAACTCAGGCAAATCGGCACGAAATACCGCCTCCCCCATCAATTCCTTTAAAGATTGACTGATACCCTTGCCTTTTTTATGCCCCGGAGTATAAAACGGGCTATCTTGTTTATCTGCTAAAATTTTGAGTTGTCTTAATAAAGGTACTTCTTCTTGGAGGTTATCGTTCATAAATAGGCGTTGCTGAAAAAGTTAAAAATGATTATTCCATAACAAACAAGAATTAAGGAGATCGATCGTTTAAGATACAATTCAAGGGATATAGAAAAATATACATTAAATTAGAGAACGCCCAATAATGGTAGATTTAACCCCTAATTCTAGTTTTAGTTTAACAGTTCGTTTGGAATTAATAAACCGTGCCGGGACATTAGCAAAAGTAACCAAAGCCATTGCCGATGTTGGAGGTAGTCTAGGTCAAGTATCCCTTATTGAACGTAATTTGAAAACCATCAAAAGAGAATTACAAATTGACGCATCTAGTACCGAACACGCAGAAAAAATTGTCAATGCCATTAAATCGGTGTCGGAAGTGCAAATACTTCATGTAAGCGATCAAACTTTTGATATTCATAGGGGAGGCAAAATTCACATCCAAAATCGTATTAGCATCACTTCTTCTTCGGATTTAGCTATGGCTTATACTCCGGGGGTAGGGCGTATTTGTAAGGCTATCCATGAAGAACCAGAAAAAGTATTCTCTTTGACTATCAAAAGTAATAGTGTGGCGATCGTTACCGATGGTAGTGCAGTGTTAGGCTTAGGTAATTTAGGTGCAGAGGCTTCTTTACCCGTCATGGAGGGCAAATCGATGTTATTCAAAGAATTTGCTGATATAGACGCATTTCCTATCTGTTTAGCCACTCAGGATGTGGAAGAAATCATTAAAACTGTGAAAAATCTTTCTCCCGTGTTTGGAGGAGTTAACCTTGAAGATATTGCCGCACCCCGTTGTTTTGAAATCGAGAAAAGACTACAAGAGGAATTAGATATTCCCATTTTCCATGATGATCAACATGGTACAGCAATTGTCACCGTAGCGGCTTTAATTAATGCCCTGAAATTAGTTAAAAAAGACATGGAAACTATCCGAGTTGTTATCAACGGCGCGGGTGCGGCGGGAATTGCCATTGCTAATCTTTTAAACAAAGCTAACTGTACTAATATTACTCTTTGTGACTCTAAAGGTATTATAAGTCTGGATCGATCGAACTTAACTCCAGAAAAGCAATTTTTTGCAGTAGAAAAAAGCGGATTATTAGCGGATGCTTTAGTAGATGCCGATGTGTTTATCGGAGTGAGCGCGCCTAAAGTAGTAACACCTGAGATGGTTAAAAGTATGGCAAATGATCCCATTATTTTCGCTATGGCTAACCCTATCCCCGAAATTCAACCCGAATTAATCCAAGACATCGCCGCCGTTATTGCTACTGGAAGAAGTGATTATCCCAATCAAATCAATAATGTTTTAGCTTTCCCCGGCTTATTTAGAGGTGCATTAGATTGTCGAGCAACCACTTTAACGACAGAAATGTATCTTCAAGCGGCAAGGGCGATCGCCTCTTTAGTATCTCCCAATGTACTAGATAAAGAACATATTGTTCCTTCTGTATTCGATAATCGAGTAGCCACTACTGTATCGGCGGCAGTGCAACAAGCGGCAAGGGAAGCAGGAGTCGCTCGACTATAGTAAACTAGGACGCATCTAAGTTTAGTGATTCACAGAGGGAATAGGGAATAGATAATAGTGAATAGTGAATAGTGAATAGTGAATAGTGGGGAGTTTTTAATTGTTAATTGTTAATTGTTAATTGTTAATTCCTCATTCTTAATTCTTAATTCTTACTTGAAAAAAATGATGAATCCCCTTCCTTCCCCTTTAATTTTAGATAAATTATTGCAAGATTGGTTATTAGAAGACATCGGTAGAGGCGATCGAACTACTGATTGTATTTTTCCTGTGGACTCTCCCAAAGGTAGCGGTTATTGGATAGCAAAAGAAGAAGGAGTGATAGCAGGATTACCTATTGCAAAAAGAGTATTTCAACTATTAGAAACCGATGTAAAATGGCACGAATTAGCCTTAGAAGGAGAAAAAGTCGAGAAAAATGCCAGAATCATGGAAATAGAAGGGAAAATGAAAACCCTGCTGACAGGAGAAAGAGTCGCCTTAAACTTAGTGATGAGATTAAGCGGTATTGCAACTATGGCAAGAAAATATGTAGAGGCAATAGAAGACTATCCCACCCAATTAGTTGATACTCGCAAAACTACCCCCGGCTTAAGAATCCTCGAAAAATACGCCTCTGCGGTAGGAGGGGCGATGAATCATCGTATGGGATTAGATGACGGTATCATGATTAAAGATAACCATATTCAAGCCTCTGGAGGCATCAAAAAAGCAATGCAGCGCATCAGAAAAACCATGCCTTATCCCCTTTCTATCGAAGTGGAAACCAGTAATTTAGAGGAAGTTACCGAAGCCGTTAACCATCAAGCGGATATTATCATGCTAGACAATATGGCAGTAGAAGACATGAGAAAAGCTGTGACTTTTATTCGCCAAGAAAATCCCCTCATTAAAATAGAAGCCTCTGGTAATGTCACCCTTAACAATATTCGTCTCATCGCAGAAACAGGTGTTGATTATATATCCACCAGTGCTACCATAACTCGATCGAACTGGTTAGATATTAGCATGAAATTTGGGGAAAATTTTTATCAGTTCAATTAATAAATTAAAAGAAAAAGAATCTAGTTAGATATTAACTCATTACTCGTTACTTATTACTCATTACTTCAATCCAAATTCAAAATACCTCCACCCAAAATTTCCTTCACTCGTTGTTATTTCTCGATCGATTCTTGTTAAGATAAATATTAAGTTTTGTAAAGAGTAAAAACATGATAGCTCGATCGAACACTACCATAAAAACATGGCATCAATTAAAGCCTATTTGGCAAGGGGGAGAAGAATTAGTCAAAATCGGCTTACCCCATAGTCAACTACCTCCAGCGTGGCAGATACTACTGTTAGGTGATGGCTCACCTACGAGACATTTAAGACTACTTACCAGTGAAACTATCCAAGTTGACGTGATAGATATGTCTTTGATAGGTAACGATTTAGATAACGCCCCCGCCGACATCAAAAAAATCCCCTCACCTAGATTGAGAAGACAAGTATGGTTAAAAACCGCTAGTGGAAAAATTTTAGCCTATGCGACTTCATGGTGGGAAGCTAGTCACGTTGACGAATACTTACAAAATCGTAATTTGCCTATTTGGGAAAGTTTATCTCGATTACACACAGAGTTATATAGGGATATTCAAGGGATTTATTACGGAGAATCGGAGGCATTAGAAAAAGGATTTAGGCAAAAAGGTGCATTTTGGGGGCGACATTACTTATTTTGGCATTCTGGAAAGCCTTTAACTTTAATTTATGAGGTTTTTTCCCCTTATTTATGTAAATATTTAGGAGAATTTAAGATTAATAATTAGGGTTTGCTGAAAAAGTATTTTGACAAAGATAAGTAATAGGTAATAAGAATACTATATAAAGGAGCGAAAAAATGAAGATAATTAGCCATGATTCTCGTCAATTAATTTTAGAAACAAAAAAGGGATTTAATCCATTTTTCTTAATTTGGGGGCTATTTTTTGGCGGAATACCTTTATTTATCTTCACTGCTTTTTTTGCAGGATTAGGGGTAATAAATATTAACTGTGAAAGAGTGGAAATAAATTATATTAATTGTCAAGTTGAACGAATTAAATTTGCGGGATTAAAAATAGAGAATTTACAGAATTTTAATAATCTTACTAAGGTAAAATTTCAACAAATTGAAGATAGAGATAGTGACGGAGAAAGAACGATCGATAATAAAATAATGCTTGAGAATAAATACGGTGAACAATTATTAATTGAAGATGCTATGTTTATTAATGGAGTTAAAGGTAATGAAGGAGAATTAAGGTTAATAACATCACAAATGCAGAATTTTTTAAACGGTAATCAAACTTATTTTACTGCTAGTTATGATAATCGTTGGCGTTGGGCAAATATCATTATTTTTTTATTTTTGAGTGTTTTTATTTTCATTGGATTTACTGTGTTAATTGCGGATATAGTTTCGATTGGATATGAAAAATTTATTTTTAATAAGTCTAGCTATAAACTTAATTTTGAAAAAGTAAATTTATTAAAAAAACAAAATGAAACTCACAGTTTAAAACAGATTAACTCTATTATCATTCAAGTCGAAAAAGATAGTGATGGCGATAAAGTCTATGCTTTAATTATACCTATTGGCAACAAAAAAGAATATCAGCTCGATCGAAATTATCAACTGGAGATGATTCAAGCTAATGCTGATGAAATTGCTAATTTTTTAAATGTTCAAGTCATTACGAAACTTCCTCATAAACGTTAGTATTAAAATGAAGTTCCATCTGCTAATTCTAAATTAAAAAATATTCTTCTTGATAATGATTGTTTAACATCAATTTTAGCGTGAAACTTTCATGACAATTACCCCAGAATTTATATTGAATAATTGTATCATTATTATTCGTGATAATTTCTTCAAAAATATTGTTATCTTCATCGATGATTTGTAAGGTTAACTTTTCTGGTAAATAACTGTCTTTAATTAAGTTATAAATTCTGATAAAAATATCAATTTGATTCTCAAATTTTGGTAAAATTCCTATTAATAAACCAAGATTTTCAGTCTCTAAATTAATAGTTTTTCCTTGCCAAACTGCACCAGCAGGATGACTAGAATCTAATGTTTGTAAGGCTAAAGACGCATTCCAGCGAGTTTCTTCGTCTTCTTTATTATTAATAAAACTAGGTAAAATTTTGATAATTTCTATTTTTAAATTTTCTTCAATTCCTCGATCAATAATATTTTTAAATATGTTATTAACTAAGGTTCGATCGAGATTTTCCTGTAAAATTTTGAGACTATCAACAGAAGATAAAGAGCGAAAAGAAACAGCAGGAGTTAAGGTGAAATCAGGAATTAAAAATTGTTGTTGTAAATCCTCAAAACATTGCCAACCTTTACTTAATGCCGTAGAAAACTGTTGATTTAACCATGAACTTAAATTAACACATTGACGAGCAGAAAATAACTGATAACGAATAGCATTATCGCTAATTAAACTTAACCAATGCTCAAAATTAACCAGTAAACGAGGAGAGGAATAACTGCGAATTTCTTGAATTAAATCTTGTTTTTGTACAGTGGATAAAACAGGTAAAGGTGAAATTTTAGGAATAGCATCCCAACCATATTCATATTCTAAACAGATTAAATTTAAGTCAGTTTCTAAACATTCCCAAGGGAAATCAAGACAACGATTAAAAGAATCAAAACAACCATATTTTAGTAAATCTTCATAGGAAGTATAACCGCAAAAATGGAGATAGTTTTCTTCTAAATTTACCTCCACAGGAAGATAATAACTTCCTACCCAAGCAGGAATTTTTAACCATTCTTCAGGAATAGAAAACTCGCTTTTATCTTGGGTTTCTATGGGTATCAAAACAATGCGACTGCTATCAATATCAATGGCATTACCGTTAACAAATTCCCAGATACTCAAATTATCTTCTAAAGGCAAATTATCGACAAAATCAGAATCTAACATCAGATTTAGCCATGCCAGAAAAGTATTTCTTACCAATAAATTGAGATAACCACGAAAACAAGTAATGTCGTTACTTAACTTTTTGGTTTGTTGCCAAGTTTCTTCTTTAATTTCATCAGTTAATTGTATTTTAATTTCGTCTATAGTCGTATCAATAAAAGCAAGATTAGTCATATTTTTAAGTAAAAAGTAATGGTTAATAAGTATTAGGTAATAATATTGGCAAGATGTCAGTTTTACGGGATAAAAAGTTCAATTCTCAATTTTATTTCTGTTATTGCGAGGCACGAAGCAATTTTAAGCTATTATTCTATTAAAATATTCGTGAAAAAATCTCTCTAGCCATAGTATTAAATTATCATTAATCATAGCCTCGTCTTTTAATTTAAGGTTAAGTTTCTCGTTAAAATTTTGTCTGAGATGGTTAATCATTTCTGAGGGTATCTTATCTGTAAAACTCACATTATCTGTTAAGGATTGAAAATAATTTTTCTTGAAATAAGTTTGTTGTTTGATGTCAATTTCGAGAAAAGATTTTTCACACAATAATAAAATTTGTGATGAGATATATTCCGTCAACCAAGGTTTTAAAATGGAAATTAAAGACTTGATTTTATCTTTATCTATCTTTTCTTTTTTTCCTTTTAAAGTGAAAATAACGTTATCTAATAACAATTTTTTTATTTTCTCTATATTTTTAGAAAGTTGATATTGTTGACAGGTAAAATCAGGGTTAGTTAATTGAATAATTGCAATAATTTGTTGTTGTGTTAAGTTGAAACCTTCTCCTAAATAAAAAATACTTTGAGATACTAAATTAAGATTCTTAAAAGCTGTAATCAAAATTTGATTAATATTTTCATTTTCTTGGTTATTTTCTAAACAGTTTAAGTAATCTTCAGGATTGTCATTACTATCAATTTGGTCATCGTTAGGGAGTTCGATCGTGCTAGGATTAATAAATAATCGGGCTTTTTCTCCACAAAATTCGATTCTAGTTTTAAACTCATCGGGAGTTAATTCTTTAGCTGAAGATAAAGTTTTTTTCACCAACATATTATAATCATTCGTCATTACCTTTAATTGAGATAAAGAAGGAGAAGATAAGGATTTATTTTGAGGGGGTGAAGAAGGCACATAATTATTAACAAAACATTGCCACACTAACAAATATTCCTTTAAAGAATCTCCCTTTAATCCTCCTATTTGTTGTAAAACTTTTTCTCGTTTTGACTTAGCAATTTTTTTGAGTAATCCCCAATTAGTTAATAATTTCCAACCACGACTAAGATATACTTTATCTTTAATAATGGTTTTTAATCTGATTTGTGCATAGGTTGTGATTTTACTACCTTTATTAATCTGATACTGTCTTAAAACTTTTTCAGGTTGCATAATTGCTTCATTACCCCATAAAAAGCATTCAGTCAGAGTAACAGAATTAACTCTATTATTAAGAGATGAATAGGCTTGTTTTGTTGCCCAATAACAAACTTCTTGCAGATAAGATGCAAGATGATAGCTTAAAATTTGTTGAGGTTGTGACTGAATATCACTTAAAAATTGATAGGCTAATTTTTCTTCCTCAAAGGTTTCTTGAGAAACTATCTTTTCGATATTAATTCTTAACTTAGAATCTTTTACCCAACACAGTATAAACCTATCACTATTACGGATAGACAAAAAGGAGGAAAATCGATCGAGAATATTATTTCTAGCTATCATATATTATAAAAATTAGCGAACTAAATGACGAGTATAGTTATCAGAAATCGGGGAAAAAGGTTTTCTTTGAATGGTTGCTTGTATTCTTTGCTCATTAATAATTTGTCTTTCTTTTCTATTAGCTAGTTTACACATATTTAGAGCAAAATTATAGTCTTGATAATACTGAAAACGTCCTTTTTTTGTGAATCTAAAATGACGACAAAAAATACGATTATTTTTAATATCAAAAACTAAATATAGTTTGCCTTTTACGGTAATAGCATCACCAATATTAATTTTTGTTTCGTTCATTTGTACTATATTTTTGGGTTAATTTTGACTAGGGTTTTCAATAGTACATCCAGAGGGTATCGTTTAAATATGCCAAATTCTTAATTTTTCTTAAAATTTTTTAGAGATTGCTTCGTGACCTCGCAATGACGATATACTTTACTAAGTTATTAAATTCCCATTCCTAAGCTAAATGCGTCTTTGCTTACAATTCTTACTTCTTAATTCTTGAGGTTATAATGGCTTCGGTTAAGCCTTCTAGGGTATATTCTTTGGCTTCTATATCAACTCTGTTTAATAATTGTTGACAAGTTAAGGATGTTTGTGGTCCAATGGAGACGATCGAAACTTCTTTCAATAAGCTATGGATGGTTAAATCTGGATAGTCTGTCAAGGCTTGGGTGATGAGAGTATAAAAGTTTTGTACTGTTTTAGAACTAGCAAATGTAATCATACTGATAACTTCATTGACGATGGCATCCCATGCCATATCATCTATAATATCAGGACATCCCGATTGATAGGCTGGAATTTCTGTGACAATAGCGCTTTGTTTTGTCAATTCTTGCACTAAAATTTCCCTACCGCCACTTTCCACCCTAGGGAATAAAATTTTTTGCCCTTGTAAAGATTCAGGAAAATTTTGCACTAAAGAATCAGCGATGAAGTCGGGAGGAATAAAGTCGGCGGATACTTGATATTGTTGTAAATATTGCTCAGTTTTTTTCCCTACTACGGCAATTTTGAGATGTTGTAAATCATTTTTGTTTTTGCCTAAATGGTGTAACCTTTGAAAAAAATACTCTACCCCATTGGCGGAGGTTAAGATTAACCAATTATAAGTCGATAAATGTTCGATCGAACTATCTAAGGGTTGCCATGTGGAAGGGGGTTTAATTTCTAAAGCAGGAAATTCTAAGACGGTTGCGCCTTTGGCTTCTAACATTTGTCTAAATTCACTGTTAGCAGATACTGCACGAGTGACTAAAATGGTTTCTCCTGCTAGGGGGTAGGATTCTTTGTAATTAATCATTATTTATTCGTGGACACTTGACAGTTAGTTATAAATGGTTTAATATAGATACTGTTGACTTTTCGTCAATTCTAAATTCTTCATTCTAAATTTCTCATTCCTCATTTGAGAAACTCAATTTGTTGGGACGAACCCTTTTCGTCCCTCAATTTTTTTGTATAGGTATATTTTTAGCAACCTAATTAGCTAAGGCAAAACTAGCAATAATAGCTAATATAAGGGCAAGAGCGACAAAAATTAACCCGATGATAAATAACCAATATTGCAATCCATAAAGTTTTCTTAATTCTCCTAATGCGCCCATTAAATTAACAATATCATTGCCTCTGGTATCGACTATTTTCCGAAAAGATGAAGAGGCTTTAATTGTCCAAATACCCATGATTACAATGATTGTGCCTTGAATTAAATTAGTCGCATCTAAGCCATCGATAAAACCACCGATAAAGGATAAAGTGCCAACGGCAACGGAAAGATAGGCAACAAAACGCATTTTATTGGCTAAATCTAAGATTAATTCGTTTTGAGATTTATCAAATTCATACTGTTGATTTTCCATAACTTTTCTACCATAATTTCTCTGTTTATTATCAGTTGTTTAGGGTAAATTGTCAACAGCTAAAAAGGTAAGTTCGATCGAAGTTTCCTGATTAGGAATGCTTTTTATGGCTAAATTTCCTTGATAAATTTCCATAATTTTTTTAGCGATAATTAAGCCCAATCCTATGCCTTGTTGTTCGTGAATATTTCGATCGAACTGAGTATAAGCACCGATAGAATTAATTTGTTGTGGAGTCAATGACTTTCCTTCATTGGTAATGATTAATTGTACTTTATTAAAGGATTTTTTCATCTTAATTATAACAGCTTGTTCTGGTTGAGAATATTTAAAAGCATTTTCAATTATTTCCGTTAATACCTTTTGTAAACGATTTTCTGGCATAAAAATTAAAGCCTTTTCAATATCTAAAATTAAGTCTTTTTCTCGTTGTTTTTCTTGGGCAATTTTACGAGCAATAGCTATAGTAATTTCTGATAAACAGGAAGATACTTTTTTCTGTCTAATCTGGGCTAATTCTTTCTCATCATGGCATATTAATTCTAGTTCAGAAAATAACAAAAAATTATTTAATAACTTAGATAATCTTTGACTGCTAGTTAATATAATATCAGCTAATTCACCGAGTTGATCGATCGTTAATTGTCCTTTTAATTCCTTTAAAAGTTGCGCGGAAACATTGATACCAGAAAGAGGAGTATTAATTTCATGGGGTAAAGAAGAACTAATATTGTAACGTAAATCCGATAATTTTTTTTCCGCTATTAATTGATATTGTTTTTTTTTGTTAAGAAGAGTATTAATTGTCTTAATTAAAGACTTTATTTCAAAAGGTTTTGTTAAATAATCATCCGCCCCTAATTCCATACCTTCCCGAATTTCAGGAATAGTCGATTTACCAGATAAAAAAAGAAAAGGTATAGTAATAGTAAGCTCATTACTTTTAACTTGACGTAAAACATCATAACCAGAATAATTATCCATCATAATGTCACAAATAATTAAATCTGGTAACTCTTTTAAAGCATAAATCATTCCCTCACTAGAATTTTTGGCTATGACAACTTGAAACTCTAAAGTAGTTAAAATTTCATACAAAGAATTTCTTATGTCTTCATCATTGTCAATAACGAGTATTTTATTCATCTTTTATAAAGTTAATAGGAAAGCTAAAATATTATTTTTAAATAAGCGATCTATTTATTTGTTTATGTTTTATTTGTTAATAAAATAGGCTAGTAGAAAGTTATGATTTTTAGGAAAAATATCTCCCTATTATTGATTATAATGGCTTAATTAAAGTTGAATTTTATTTAAGGAAATACGAGGATTATCTTTACTTATTTCTCTGATTTTTTCATAATATTCTTTTTCCAGATTAGTAATATTTTGAGGAGTTGCGATCGAAATTTTCACTAACAAATCACCATAGTCACCCTTGGCACTACTCCATCCTTTGCCTTTTAGTCGTAAAGATTGCCCATGACGAATACCCGCAGGAATTTTCACTTTTACTTCTCCTTGGGGAGTAGGCACACTAATTTCACCGCCTAAAACCGCTTCATAGGGAGTAATTGGCACTTCACAAACTAATTTATCATCTTCAAATTGAAAAAAGTCATGGGGTTTTAACTCTACTTTAAGATAAAGATCACCTCTTTGTTTCGTCAAGGGGTTAATTTGCCCTTTCCCTCGTAATCTAATTTTAGTGCCATTTTTTGCCCCTGCTGGAATTTTGACGTTAACCACTTCTGCTGATAGGGTTAATTTTGTTTCTATGCCATGATAAGCCTGACTATAGCTGAGACTGATATTTTGTTCAATATCACTGCCTTTGGCATTACTAGAGGAGGACTGAGTATTGAAACCTTGACTAAATCCTGATGTACTGCGAGTATTTCCCCCAAAAGGGCGCCCTAATAAATCATTGATAAACTCGTCAAAACTACCATAATCACCAAAATTAAAGTTACCTACATTAACATTAGTTCTAGCACCCTGACTACCCCAAGGGGATTTTACCCCTTGTCCTGCTTGTTGCCAATAGCGCCCAAATTGATCATATTTTTTGCGTTTTTCTGCATCCCCTAAAACTTCGTAGGCTTCGCTAATTTCCTTAAATTTTTCTTCGGCGGCTTTGTTATCAGGATTTCTGTCAGGATGATATTTTACGGCTAGTTTCCGAAATGCCTTTTTTATCTCATCACCCGTGGCACTTTTGTTTACTCCTAAGACTGAATAGTAATCTTTATAATCTGTCGCCCCCATGTTTTTCCTTTCTTTTTAACTAAAATTAAACAAGCACTTAGAATTATAATAGTTCCTCATTCAATTTTTTTAACAACTATTTCGATCGAGCATAAAAAAATTAAGAATTAAGAATTAATAACTATTCACTATTCACTATTTCGTTAATTCGACAAAGTTAGTAAGAATTTGTAACCCATAATCGGAGGACTTTTCGGGGTGAAATTGTACAGCCATGAGGTTATCATAGGCGATGGAAGCTGTAACTGTTTGTGTTCCGTGAGTGACTTGGGAAGCAATAACATTTTTATCGTCAGGCTCAACATAATAAGAGTGTACGAAGTACAGATAAGGATTAAGAGGGAGATTTTTCCATAAAGAATGTTGATTTTGCGTCAAATTAAGAGTATTCCAACCCATGTGAGGAATTGTCAAATTTGCCTCAGATTTAAAGCGTTTTACCTTGCCTTTAACGACTCCTAAACCCTGTTGTTTTCCCTCTTCGGAGGATTCAAACAGTATTTGTAATCCTAAACAGATACCTAAAAAGGGTTTTCCACTTTTAACAGCTTGTTGTATAGGATAAATTAAGTCTCTCTCTTGTAAATGTTCGATGGCAGGATCAAATGAACCAACCCCCGGTAGTACGATCGCATCGGCTTGAGCAATTTCTTGAGGTGAATCAGTTACTTTAGTGGTTGCCCCTGCTTTTTCTAAACCTTTACAAACAGAGTGCAAATTTCCCATATCGTAATCAATAACAGCAATAATAGACATAAGTAATTATACTAAGTAAGGGAATAACAAATGATGATGAAGGTAGGCAAGAGGCAAGTTGAGAATTATTGATATAGGCGGTTTTGAGCGAACGATCGACTAAGGGTCAATGATTTTATCATCTCACAATTTCGGTAAAAATGCAAGTCATTACTTGGTACAGAAATTTATTCACAAAGTTTTAAAATAGGTAAACTTAAATGCAAACTAACTTAAGCTCGATCGTGAAATAGCAGTAGTACTAAGTGCAAACGCTTATTTTTATACTGCTTGAAATCAGAAAGATTGCAGATTTTCCATTGTCAATGGTCAACAGTTATGATAGAATATGGGGTTACGTTTTATCAGTAATATTTGGTGATGTCAGATAAATTTCCCCACCGTACAAAAATTGTAGCCACCGTAGGACCCGGTTGCGCTAATCCCGAAACCTTACGTCAAATGATTCTTGCAGGCGCTAATACTTTTCGCCTCAACTTTTCTCACGGTGATCATGATGTTCATCAACGTAGCATTAGGTTAATTCGTCAGGTAGAAAATGAGTTAAATCAACCCATTGGTATTTTACAAGATTTACAAGGACCGAAAATTAGACTAGGGAAATTTGCCTGTGGTTCGATCGATCTCAAGGAAGGCGATCGATATATACTAACCAGTAGAGATGTAGAATGTAATCAAGAAATAGGCTGTATCAGCTACGAAAATTTAGCCGAAGAAGTACCCATTAACTCCCGAATCCTCCTCGATGACGGCAAAGTGGAAATGATAGTCAAAGAAATTGACTTAGAGAAAAAAGATTTACATTGTCAGGTAGTGGTAGGGGGAGTTCTTTCTAGTAACAAAGGGGTAAATTTTCCCAACGTTTACTTATCCGTTAAAGCCTTGACAGATAAAGACAAAAAAGATTTAATGTTCGGATTAGATCAAAGAGTGGATTGGGTTGCCTTAAGTTTCGTGCGCAATCCCCAAGATGTCTTAGAAATCAAAGATTTGATCAGTAGTGCAGGAAAATCAACTCCCGTCATCGCTAAAATTGAGAAGCACGAAGCCATTGAGCAAATGGAAGAAATCCTCTCTTTATGTGATGGCGTAATGGTAGCAAGGGGAGATTTAGGGGTAGAGTTACCTGCGGAAGACGTGCCTATATTACAAAAACGCTTGATTCATACCGCTAATCGTCTCGGTATTCCCATCATTACCGCAACCCAAATGTTAGACAGTATGGTAAACTGTCCTAGTCCAACCCGTGCGGAAGTGTCAGACGTTGCTAACGCTATTTTAGACGGTACAGACGCTGTAATGCTATCTAATGAAACGGCAGTAGGGAAATATCCCGTTCAAGCCGTGGCAACTATGGCAAAAATTGCCCGAAGAATTGAAGCAGAAAGAGAAAAAATTGTCCCCCCTTCTAAGGATGAATTTGATAATGAAAATATTGCTACCGCTATTGCTGGTGCGGTAGGACAAATAGCGAAGAAATTGGGGGCTTCTGCTATCATGACTTTAACCAAAACTGGTGCAACGGCTCGTAATGTGTCGAAATTTCGTCCTCAAACTCCTATTTTTGCTATTACCCCCCATGTCAGCGTTTCTCGTCAATTACAGCTAGTTTGGGGTGTTAAACCTTTACTTTTATTGGATTTACCCGGTTTGCGTTTAGTTTTCCAAGCGGCGATTAATGTGGCAAGGGAAAAAGGTTTACTCCATGACGGTAATTTAGTGGTGATGACGGCGGGAACACTACAGGGTGTAGCTGGATCAACGGATTTAATTAAGGTAGAAATTGTTAAGGGATTGTTGAGTGAGGGAGTAGGTATCGGGCAAGGAGTAATAACAGGTAGGGTTAAAGTAGTTCGAGATGTCAGTCAACTGGGTAGTTTTAATCAAGGGGATATATTAGTCACCAAAGCCACTGATAATCAATTTATTGATGTGATGCGTTTAGCAGGTGGTATTGTAACAGAGGAGTCAGGGGTTCGATCGCACGCTGCCCAAATCGGTATGCGCTTGGGGATTCCCGTCATTGTCGGGGTAAAAGAAGCGACTCGTTTGATTCGTGATGCTAGTTTTGTCACTCTGAAAATTGAACAAGGTTTAATTTATTTGGGTACAGATAGCCCTCAAGGAGATGTGGATAGTTGAATTAAGAATTAAGAATTAAGAATGTAGAATTAAGAATGTAGAATTAAGAATGTAGAATTAAGAATTGAAAAAAATTAGGTGTTGATTCTGCATTACACGTTTTTGTTAATGGTTTTCATCAATAACTCGCTGTGTAATAAATTCCACAGCTAACATTCTTCGTTCAATAAATTGAACTAACAAAATGCAATTTTGCCCCGACTTTGAAAAAACCTTGCTTGGGAAGTGAATACCAAGAAATATTTACTTTCTACACAACCCAATCAAAAATTATTACAAGTGATCGAAAGACTCGAATAACAATAAAATATCATTACTTTTACTCCTAATAAATAGGGGGTGCTGAAAAAGTATTTTGATGAAGAGAGGGAAGAGCGGATTTGGGAAAAGGGAAGAGTGAATAAATGACAAAAATCAAGGTTTTGAGGCTTTGTATTGGCGTATAATTACAGGATTGTTTTAAATAAAATTTAGTAAAAAATGCTCAGTTTTTCAGTAAAAATTGTGAAAATTGAACACTTTTTAGTTAATGTAGTGTGTATAAACCATTGGTTTTAATAGTCTTCTGATTTATTCAGCAAACCCTAAATAGTATGATAAATATAGTTTTAAATATGAATAAATTAAACGTTAAGTTAACTCTATTATTTAGTCTTAGTTTATTTTCTCCTTGGATAATTCGATCGAACTTAAAAGCAGAAGAAATCACCAAAATTGTTAATCCCGACAATGGAAATAAATACTTTTTAACCCCTGAAATGACTTGGGAAAACGCTCAACAATGGGCTGAAAAAAAAGGAGGAAATTTAGTAACCATTAACGATGAAAAAGAGAATCAATGGTTAGTAGAAACCTTCTTAACACCTGAAACAAAATTTTTATGGATTGGGATTAATGATGTGGAAAAAGAGGGAGATTTTGTGTGGATAAGTGGTGAAAAATCCGATTATTTTAATTGGGCAAAAGGTGAGCCAAATAATAACCCTGAACATGGAGGAGAACATTTTGGTACATTAAATGGTATCGCTAATCCGTTCGATCGACCAGTGGGAACATGGAGTGATGCACCTGCTCATGCTATACTTAGGGGCATTGTGGAAAAAGTCACCGATGAAGACTAAATTCTCAGTTGCGATAATAAAAAATGAAGCCTATCTCGATCGCAAATGTATAAATAACCCAACAAAGTTTCTAAACCACTAGCCTGTTGATAGGTTTGTAAAGATAAACGACGAGGAGACTTTTTGACAGAATTTCGCCCTCGCCGAACCCAATTTAATTCTGTTTCTGTAAGTATGGGGTATAATTGTTGCAGATAAACTGCTTGAGTTTCAGCCCTTACCTTTTCTACTACTCGATGATGATAGTCAGAGATTCTTTTAGCAGGAAATAAGTAATGAGTGCGAATATATAACTCATAAACCGCATCACCGATATAAGCAAAAGCACTAGGGGAAATAGTTTGTAGTGATGAGGCGGAAATTTCGCCATTAAAAATTAATTTCCAGTGGGGAATAACCTCATTCTCAGAGTCAGATTGAGGGAGATTATTGAAAGGTAATGGATTAATGTCCATAAAATTAAATAACGCTGGAAACTGAGTTAATTTTTACGATATATCTTTTAACGCCTCATCAAGAGAATTTTTCAATTTCAGAAACTTCTCTAATCTTACCATTTTGACGGTTTGAGTCACTCTAGCATTACTGACGATTTGCAAGTCTCCTTTCATGGTACTTACTTGTTTGGCAATACGCACCAATGCGCCTAATCCTGAGCTATCAATAAAGTCTATTTGGGATAAATCTAAAATGATTTTATTAGCAGTTTCTTTGACATAGCTTAAGATGACTTTCTGAAAAGTAGGCTCAGAAAAAGCATCTAGTTGCCCTAGTAAATGAAAAATTTGGCAATTATTTCTGACTTCACGAGTCCCTCTTAGACTTACTGTCAGATTTAGTTGTTCTGAAATAGCTACCTCCCTACGGTATCTGTAGTTAATTAACAATTGTATAATATAGCTTAAATTCTTCTCAATCTTAATTTTTTTCTCTTTTTTCTCCTTATTCTTTAACATTTCTTCGTAATTCTGCTATGAAAAATTTTTTCTCCATCATACTTTTTTCTTTATTGTCTGTAATGTCTAATTCTCTTTCTGTAAGGGCATTACCCCCTCCCGATGATATTCCTGAAGAAGTTTTGGCAACGGAAATTATTATGGAAGCTAAATCCCCTCAAGATAATCAACCTTTGACTCCTGAGGAATATGCTTTATTGAAAGAAGAAATGGCAAATAGCCCTTTTCCTCCTCAAATTAACTCAGAATTGCGTCACAGAATTTTTTTGTTAAGAATACTCAACTTGCTAAGATCGATCGTACCTTAAGAAAATTTTTATTGTTAAGGTTTATTAACTTTTTCTCTATTTTGTAGCAATTTATACAGATTTTATTTATGATAATAAGTGTAAGCGATAAATAAAAAAGAAAAGATAAAGATTATGAATACTACTCAAAAAGCCCGTGCATTAATGATACGTCATGATAAAATGATTAGAAATCGTCAACAGTCTATGTTAGGAAGACTTGCAGGTGAAATCGGCATGGATGTTAATAATACAGAATATTATGAAAATTTAAAGTCTGCACCCTTATCTAGTTTTGCTCGTAGTTACGATCGAAGCAACAGTACTTTAAGTTAATTACATCAACAATTTAATTTAAGCAAAAATGAATATTAAAACACAGGCGTAAATCAACGATGAATGTATTTACGTCTATTTTATTGGGGGTTTGCTGAATAAATCTGAAGACTAGAAAAATATGGTGATACTAGATAATTACATAATGTGATTCTAAGAATTAAAACCCTTAAAACTCTTCTCTTTTTGCAAATCCGCTCTTCCCTACCTTCATCAAAATACTATGAGGCAACCCCTAATTATAATTCGTTGCTATAAATTATCGTTTTGACTGGATTATCTTGATTACCTTTTACTGTAATTTGTTTGTCTTGTAACCTGCCAATCGCTCTCATGCCTCGTAAATTAAAGTCGGGATTTATCTGTTTATAAAAGACATTGCCATCGGCGGTTATTTCTTGATTGTCTAAATTCCACACTAAATTATCTGAGTAAATTTCTACCTCATTTTTGACTGCTTGTCCATAAATTCCTCCTTGTAAATAGACTAAATTTTCTGCTAAATCAAAGTCCACATTATTCGCTGTTAATGTCATGTCATCTTCAGGTTGTACTAATTTTGTCGGGGCATTCGATCGCATTTTTCGATCGAGATAATACCAAGTAATTCTTTCTGTTGCCGCTTGTAAAGGTGGTTCTAAAGATTGATACTCAATATTACCATTAATAATAGCGATATTAGCATCTATATCTATTTCAGCTTGATTGCTTTTTAACTTATCCGTTACCTTTTTTTTCTCATCGTAACGCACTATATCTAATAGACTATTTCCAATAATTTTATTTTCGGGAATTTGCCAATATAAATGTTGAGTTTTTAATTGTAAAGAGGGGTTAATTGTGGTGGCTAAAATATCTTTATTTAATTCTAATAATTGAGTGGTGGTGTTATATTTTGCCTCCCTTGCTTTAACCACTAATTTAGGATGATTTGCGGTTATTCCTTCTTCTCCTATCATTAACATCACATTTTCTTCTGGTTTCCATACCAAAGTGTCACCCTTAAATTCAGCTTTATTACGAGTATCAAAAGCTAAAATATCATCGTATAAATAAATTTCTTTGCCTTCATTTTTTACTTCTCCTCTTTCAGCACTAACTTTTAAAATAATTTTCCCATTTTCATACAAATTACCTGTTAAATCTTCTAAAATAGCACTTTCTTTATCTTGGGTATAAATAGCTTTTTTTGTACTTAAACGCCATAAAAGTTCTCCTTTAGCATTAGATTGTTCTAATACTGCATTATATAACACTAATCCCTGTTCTACTTCTCTTTTAAATTCCGTTTCTTCTGTTTCTTCTACAGGATTATTTCCCTGACAACTCACTAACAAACAGCATAATAAAATAGTAGAAATTGACTTTTTAAATAACATTCTTTAAGAATTGAGAATTAAGAATTAAGAATTAAGAATTAATAACTTTTGCCTGTTGCCTGTTGCCTATCCTAACCAGTAAACTTATATGCGTCCTAGCTTACTTCTTTGTGAACTCGATCGACAAATAGAATACCATTAAGATGATCTAATTCGTGTTGAATGATTCTTGCCACAAAATTATTATATTCTTTTATTTGATAATTACCATCTCGATCGAAATATTCTACCATAACATCCCTATATCGTGGCACATCTTCCCGTTGATTTGGCACACTCAAACAACCTTCTTGACGTAGGATAATATCCTCAGAGTGACTGATAATGCGTGGGTTAATCATTGCCATAGGAGGAATAAAAGGCGCGTCAGGATAGCGAATATTGGGATGTGACGCAATAATAATAACACGACTAGACTCCCCAACTTGAGGGGCGGCAATACCTACCCCATGACACTTATAAGTAATAGTTAATAAGTTATCAATGAGGGTTTGTATTTTGGGATGATGAATGTCTTTAACTTCTTGGGCGATTTGTTTTAATCTGGGGTTGCCAATTAGTAAAATTTCTTGATTCATTAAATATTAGATTTCTCCAGAAAAGATTTTTAATTGCTTCGTCGGGGTTGAATATTATTCAATCTACTATTATTCAATCCACAACCTAATTAGATTCATTTTGCTAGAAAATGTTATATTGAAAAATAATTATTTTTTCATTGTTGATTATAATGGAATGTCTGACTATTTTAACACCCCAGCAAGAAGATTTTTGTCAACGAGTAAAGGCGGGACATTTGTTATACTGTGATCTTAATGGTTTATTTAGTGAGTTAGTAATTATTTCTGAAAAAACTTTGAAAGAAATTAGAAATAATTGTACTAATATTACTGTCAAATATCAATCTGCTTATCAGGATATAGACTTATTTAATAATTGTTTTAAAAATGCTCTAATTAACTTTTGTGTGCAACAAATTTACGGAGATTTACTATTACCCATTAATAATGACATCGATATTGGTGATGAAGATGGTAAGATTTTTTTGTTAAAAGATAATCCTAAAATTAAGGTTTTTTCTAAAGTTAATTATAGTTCTTTAGATTCGATCGAATGGCATTTTTGTTTAGAAGAAATTAATAACAATCAAATTATTTTGTGTTTACAATCCTTGCAAGATTTTTCTAATATTTATGACGAATATAGGTTAATATTAGCTGGTTTTTTACCTTGTAAATTAATAGATACTAAACAAAAACATCTTAGTTTAACACCTAATAAATTATTATATTGTGGGGGATTAAGGGGTTATTTAAACTCTTTGATTCAGACAGAATCATATTATTTAAGCATAGCTAAAGAGGCTAACCATCATGGAGATTATTTAAGTGCTATTGCCAATTATACTAAGGCTTTAGAAATTAATTTTAATGACTCTAAAACCCACTTATTAAGGGCTATTTCTCGCTGGAAAATAGGAGACAAACAGGGTGCATTAGCAGACTGTGATGAAGCCATTAGAATTGATTTAAACAATGATTTAGCCTATCATTGGCGAGGATATATTAACTTTAAATTAGGCAATTATGAAAGTTCGATCGAAGATTATACCCAAGAAATTAGACTTAATCCTCTTTCCACTTATGCCTATTATCAGCGAGGTTTTACCCATGAAAAATTGAATAATTTAGTTAATGCTTTTGATGATTATTCTCAAACTATTCGGATTAACAAAAATTTATATCAAGGGTTTTATAATCGTGGTAATATTCGTTATGAATTAGGGGATAAAGAAGGTGCGATCGAAGATTTAACCCAAGCCTTAAAATTGAATCCTTGTCTAGCTCAAGGTTATTATAATCGAGGAATTATTTATAGTGATTTCGGAGAAGTAGAATTGGCGATTAAAGATTATGAATTAGCGATTAAATTAATGCCTGATTATGCTAAAGCGTATTATAATTTAGCAATATTATTAGCAGATTTAGGAGACTATGAAAAAGCTGTTAATTATTATGAGCAAATTATCAAAATTGATCCCGACTTTTATCAAGCTGATTATAATAAGGAGTCTTTACTAAAATACATTAATCAACAAAAACCCTTGAATATTAAAGAGCAAAGAAAAGTTAAAATTAGACGGAAAAAAATATCACGCCATGATAATATAAAACTAGAACAATCCTCCGATTTACTCCTTGAAAATATCCCTAATCAGGATGAATTAATGAGGCTCGATCGAGCTAAAATAAAAGAAGTTAAAAATTCGCCACAAAATATGACAAAATCAAAAGAAAGTATCGAAAAAAAATTATTTGATCCTTGGAATACAAAACAATATTAGTAGAGAATTATGGCATTTGGAGATCAAATTTATGTATGGCGCGAATTAGCCAACCTCAGTGGAATATATCAACATCATGGCATTGATATAGGAGACGGTAGCGTCATTCATTATCGTAAACCCAGTGAAATTATTGAGCAAACTCCCTTTGCAACCTTTAGTAAAGGAAATAAAGTTTATGTGCGTCAATATCCCGATGGTTTTTCCTTTATTCCCGAAGTTGTCGTCAAAAGAAGTTTTAGTCGTTTAGGAGAAAATAAATATAACTTACTGTTTAATAATTGTGAACATTTCGCCACTTGGTGTAAAATTGGCATTAGTGAAAGTACCCAAGTTAAAGATTTTATTCCGACTATTAAACATTTAGATACTTATAAATTATTCGATCCTTTAAAACAAGCATTTCAAGGTAGAGATGAAAAAAATTCAGGTCAAATTGTTAACCATGCCTTAGATCAAATTAGGACAGTTTGGGATCAAATTCAACCCCAATATCGTCAAAATATTGAAGAAGTCAATACATGGGAAAAGGTTGCCATAGAAGCATTAAAAAATAATCGAGAAGACTTAGCGAAGGAAGCATTAAAAAGAAAAATACAATATCAAAATAAGGCAAAATCTTTAGAAAAAGAATTAGAAAAATTAGCAACCATGACAGAAAATTTACTAAAACAATCTTCTTCTTAATGAAAATTTATTTTTGACAAAATTTGAGTTTAAAGGAGAAAAGGGTTGAATATATTGTCAACCCCCAAATTATTTTTTTCTCATTTTAGCTAAATCATAAATGCTTCACTAAGCTGACTCGCACCTAAACTAATTTGAATCCAGAAGCATTCCCCTTTCTTGCCCCAAAATTTATATTGTAGGATTCGATCGTGTTCTCGTGCTACCAGTTGCTTAAACACTTGAGTATCTTGATCCATAATATTAACTTGGAGATTAGCAGGTAAAGTATAAGAATCACTCATACCATAAAGCCGTAAAAAGATACTGCTTTCCGTTGTGGATTTTGGTAATAAGCCAATCACCAAAGCTAAAGAAACGCCATTAATATCCATGCCCAGATTAAGACGCTTACCACACCATAACCCCGCATTAGGATTATTCGGCTCTAATCGCCAAATTCCCTCCGCCGCATTCCAACGGGTATCGTCATCATGGGATTTGCTCATGATATAGTTGAGTGCTTTTAAAACTTGAGGTTTATAAATGGTGTCTGTGGGTAAAACACTCAATCTCTGCGCGACAATTTTTAACTGTTGCTCATCTTGAATTTGATAAATATACTGTAAATTAACCTCTCCTGAACGCATTACGATACCATTGGTAACGACTGGAGGATAATCACTAATTAAATTCAAACTATCCGCAAAATCTCGCAAATGTTGCCAACCTCGATCGTACGCCTGATTAAAATTATGTTGCAACCAAGCTCCTAAACTCAGAGGTTGATATTGTTGATAAAGATATTGACGGCAAGTGTCATCACTAAATAAATTCGCCCACTGCACAAAACTTAAATGATGACGTATGGTAATAGGATTAAGAGAAGTTAATTGTGCTAATAAATTATGTTTCTCTTCCGTTGATAATAACGGTAATGCTTGGTATTCAGGTTGAGAAGAAAGAGCATATTTTTCAAATAAAAAGAGCATATTAATATCCCCTTCTACAAACTGATCTGATAAAATATATTGAGCAAAAGAAGCATCGTGAATGCCGATTTTTTTCACATCTTCATAGGCAACAAAACCCCAAAATCTTAACCATCCTGTTTCTAAATTTACCTGTATCGGCAGAAAATAATCTCCTCGACAATGGGGAATATCCACCCATTCTTGGGCAACATAAAATTCAGTTAAATCTCCCATTTCTTCAGGTAATAAAATTAAACGACTATTATTAATAAGAATGGGAGTACCATTGACAAATTCCCACATACTTAATAAGTTTTCTTGATCTAATTCATAATAATTAAGATGAGGAAATGTAATTTTTAACCATTTAATTAAACAGATACTAGATAAGGCATTTAAAAAACTTTGATGTCTGCCACCATGGAGGGAGCATCCTTGAGATATTTCTTCGGCTTTTGCTTGATCTTCGTCAGAAAATTTCAGCCATAAATGCTCCGAATTAAAAGCTGTAAATAAATCTAAAGACATAATCTTATTTTGGTTACTATCTAAAAAAATCATGGAAAAATTAACTGTTATTAATAAGAGAATAAGTATTGCTATTAATCCAATCTTCAATGAAATGAAGAAAGCTAATATTAATATGTTTAGTATTGGGAAAAACTAATTGATATTCCTCGATTATTTTTTGTTTAAATCGCTGTTCGATCGAGCTTTGAATATCTTGAATCAGGGGATTTTTAATACACCAATGATTTTGTTTCAGATATTCTTTGATATAAGTTTTTTCTTCTTGAGATAAAAATTGAAATAAATCATCAAGTTTAGCACCCAAAAGTTCTTTAC
Organism: Geminocystis sp. CENA526; assembly: GCF_050753365.1. NCBI lineage: Bacteria > Bacillati > Cyanobacteriota > Cyanophyceae > Chroococcales > Geminocystaceae > Geminocystis > Geminocystis sp. CENA526. The sequence continues at coordinate 1,616 of NZ_JBLZFY010000034.1, read as the reverse complement.
AATGTTGTTGTAACCAATCATCTAAAGGATGTTTTAACTCAGTAATTTTTGCTTTAGTTAAGGATATATTTTGCTCTAAAAATAACTCTTGAATCAGTTTATTGAGTAAATATTGCCTAACCAAACTAATTTCTCTTGCCACTTGAAACTGTTGATTAACGAAGTTAGGATAATTAATTACCATGACTTCGACAACTTCTGTTTGAGTTAACTGTAATCCTTTCCACAATTGAAATAAGATTTTTTGAGGGTTTTCAAGCTCTGCAAAAGCTGAAGTTAAAATCTGATTAACTAGATTATACTCTGTTTGTTCATCATTAGATTCTTGTAGATTATTTAATTGATTTTCCACAACTAAATTATTAAATTTATCATCTTGATTAATCATGCGAGGATTGCAATATTGACGAACAAATTTTATCGAGTTTAACAAAATAGTTTGACAGTCTTGAGTTGATAAGGAAGATAAGTTTTTTTGTTTATTAGTGATAATAAAATTATACTCCTTACTGATACTTTCAAAATCCACCAAGCTAGGGGGAGATAATTGTTTATTCCGTCCAGTCGCTTTAGATTTATAAATAATTTTAAAACACTGTAAAACCAATAAATATTGTTCTAAATTAGTACCTTGTAAACCACCAATTTTTTCTAAACATTGACGTTGCTTACTCAGGCTTAATTTTTTTAACAATCCCCAATCTGACGATCGATCCCACCCCATAGATTGATAGGCTTGATCAATCAATTGATTCTCTAATTTATTCTTAGCATAAGTGGTTAATTTACACTGAAATTTATGATCATAATTAGACAATAATGGAATAGGAGAAGATACCAATAAATTCCCCCATTGAAAATAATCATACCAAGTTAATAAATCCCAATAATTTTTTAATCGTTGATAGACTCTTTGGGTAGCAAAGAAACAAGATTCTTGTAAATAAGCAATTAAATGTTTATATTTAAAATTATCCTGCTCTTGTTTAAGCCATAGTAAAAACTCTTGGGCAATGATATCCGCTTCGGGAGAAAGAGTCTGTTGTTGAAGTAACAACTGGATATTTCTTTCTAATTCTGGGGTATTTTGCCAGTAGGTAATCAGAGAAGAGGATTCCTCTTTCAAACAGAGAAAAGAAGAAAACTGCGTCACAAGATTAGTGCGTTTTTGCATTTTCATAAAGTAGATTAAGGGGATTCTCCTCAAAATTTTGTTTCCTTATCTACTTATCAGTGTGACTTTTGGAATTTATGCGCGATTGATGAAAAATTTTTTATTTTTATAGTAGGATGATGCACACACCAACTCACAAGAGTAGTTATTTTATACGGATGATGTTGACATAACAAGGAGGTGGAAAAGTGGACAAGGAGGGAAAACCGTACAAAGCCTGTTCGGTTGAGTATAATACAAATCTGAGTTCGATATAAAATGATGATGTTTCGACATTATTTATGATAATTTTGGTTTTTCTACTTTGAGTATGATAAATTATGTCTAAAACAAGGTATCAGGTATTGGGTAGCAGGTATTAGATTAAATTCAAACTGTTAATTTATAACAATTGCATTTTTAAAATAATTAAAGCTATAGGTGATAAAGTTTATATTAATTA
>NZ_JBLZFY010000033.1:0-40334 GCF_050753365.1 Geminocystis sp. CENA526 | reverse complement strand
TGCTTAGATGAACCATATAAAAGTTTATTTGTTAAAAGTCTTAGTACAATTTTAGAATTTAAGACAATTAAGGAAGAATGGGATCGAATAAAAGCACTTTTATTAATTGGTGATGGTAGCAACGGAAAAGATACGTTAAGAGAAGTAATCAGTTTAATTTTAGGTGAACAGGGCATAACATCCTGTTCATTGAATGATTTTTCACAATCAAGAGGTTTTAATTTAGCTCGACTTGCCACTAATCCTAAACTTAATTGGAGTAGTGAAAATAAAGAAATTAACATTGATTCTATTCAATCTCTTAAACAAGCTATCACGGGCGATCCTTTATTTATTGAAGGTAAAGGAAAAGATGGTTTTGAAGTTAAGTTAAATACTTTATTTGTTTTCAATACTAACCATAAACCTGATTTAAAAGGTAATCAATTCGCTATTCAATCAAGACTTACCTTAATTCCCTTCACTAAAACATATTCCATGAACCCAAAACAAGGTGAATTAAAAGCTGATCCAAGATTTAAGCATAATAAAAACTTTCTGGTTAATGAAGTCGCACCAGCGTTGTTAAATTTATTGATTGATGCTTATGGAGAGGTTTATAAAAACGGCATTAATTATCAAGAATCAGAAAACTACTTCAATGAAGTAATTGAAGACAATAACCATTTAAGAAGATTTGCTAAAGAGTTCGGATTAATCTATACGGGTAATGATGATGATCAGCTAAGTATCGGAGATATTTACAGTTACTTAACTGAATATTATTTCAATCACGGATATTTAGATTTTGAAGAAACCAGCAATGGGAAAAAGAAAAGTATCTGGGCAGATGATGATAAACGAGACCCCGTTGTCAAAAATAGTAACAAGCTAAAATCACGAATTTTAGAGTTATTCCCAAAAGTCAAAGAATATTCTCACAACAGAAAAAAATATTTATGTGGATTAAAATTTGAGTTAGACTCATTAGACTCATACGAAAACGCTGAAAGTATTGATAATAAAGAGTTTGAGGATACTCATGTTGACTCATTTCAGACTCATAAACAGACTCATTCATTGACTCATACTGACTCATTTTGCTCTAACAATCACTCAAAAATTAATGATCAGGTTACTTTTTCTAACTCTGAACTCAACAAACAAGAAAAACCTGATTTAACTATTGATCAAAATGAAAAAAATGAGTCAACTGAATCTAAAAATGAGTCAACGAATGAGTCTAAAATGAGTCAAGATATGAGTCTAAATATGAGTCAACAAAAACCTGAAAACGCTAATAAAATCAATAGTTTTCAGAATAGCTATGAGTCAACACTCGAAAAAGTGAGTCAAGAAAAAAATGAAAATGAGTCAGAGACAAAAAAAGAATCATTATTAAAAAAAGTCGAGTATCGAGAAGCGGTACAAACAATCAATGATTATTTAGAGCAAGTTCAAAAAATTACAGACAAAAATGAGAAGCGATCATTTGTTGGTAACTTTTTAGCTAAAGAAATTTCAAGCATTTGTGATTTATCCGATCAAGAATTAATTAAGCTATATCAGTTTTGTATTAGCAATGAAAAAACATCATTAATCGTTGCTGAAAAAAATGATCCTTCAGAACAGCAAAAACCTGATTTTAAAATAGGAGATAAAATCCGAAGCTGTGGCAATGCTATTTATGAGATTGTTCAAGTTAATGACAATGATTCAGTGGAAGGGAAATGTTTAGAGTATTCTGAGTTTCCTGAGTTTATTGGTCAAACATTAAATATAAAAAACAAACAGATTAAAGAGATTGTTGAATCAAGTCTTTTTAATTATTGTGTAGGTGAAAAAGTCTATGTTTTGGACAATGGAAAAGGCAATTGGTTATCAGCAACGGTAGAACAAAATTATGGTTATGGAGTGAAAGTTAAATTAGATGGTGTCAGGGTAGGGTCTTTTTTGATGATCGCCAATTCTAATTCTATTTGTAGAAAAGTGTCTTAATTATAAAATTTGCTAAATATATTTTAGACAAGATTAAGAGTAAAGAAAAAGGTTATAGAAGTAATGGTAAGAGGTTAATTAATTTCAGATATTAAAAAATTAGTTGAGAAATTATTAGCTAAATTATCATTACAAACATATCTTTTATTAACTACTGATAATCCTGAGTCATAGTTACAATTTACATCAAGTCTAATGATGTAATGGGAAAAGAAAAAAAGACTTAAGAACATTTTGCCAAATAGTACTAAGGGAAAATAAGCAATTTATAAGGGTTTTAACTTCCTGTACATTTTGCGTCCTTTAAAGGATCATAATTGAGCGATTTTTTATTTTTCCAAACTATCGGTACTTATATAAACACCTATGGTCAAAATATGCACAGAAGATTTTATGAATAAAATCAATGACTCTATAAGACGTTATACAGCTTAAGTTCTCTGTGTGAAAAATTAAAGATACTTTATGAACATCTATAGATGTTTTTAGATAATGAGACATAAGAAAAAACATTCTTTAACTGACATCCAAACCTTAAAGGTTCGGTTGAGTTGAAAAGAGTTAAACAAGGGTTCACACTCTACTTTCAAACCTTTAAGGGTTGAAAATAGTTAGACACAGTTAGAAGGCTTATAAAAGCGGTTTTAAGGGTTCATACTCTACTGACAAACCTTTAAGGGTTGGAAATTGTTAAATACAGTTTGAAAGAGTTTTTAACAGATTTTTGTTGAGACCAATATATTTATCCAACCTTAAGCAAAACAATAGTAAATTATATAAATTTGAGTCAGTTTTGAGTCTATTGACATTATTTATAAATTTAGTAATCCTATAACTCTTTAATAATGAAAACTATAGGTTATGGAGTATAGGGGAATCGAACCCCTCACCTCTGCGGTGCGATCGCAGCACTCTACCAAATGAGCTAATACCCCACTATAATTATTTATTCTACCACAAACGAGGTATTTTCTAAAGTTCGATCGATCCAATCTAAATCCAACTCCAGAGGATGATCAACACACCAATTAGCTTGACGTTGAATCATGTGGAAAGGGTAAGTATTAGCAATGCCGACAACAGACATTCCTGCATTTTTTCCTGCCTTAATGCCGATGGGGGTATCTTCTATCACCAGACAGTTAGATGGTTGCAAACACAAATCAGGATTATATTCATTCAGTTTTGTCATCGCCAATAAATAGCCTTCGGGAGAAGGTTTACTGGTTTTGATGTCATCCGCCGTTACAATCACGGGAAAATACTGTTTGACATTGATTCTTTCCAAAATATACTCCACTTCTTGGCGAAGAGTATCCGTGACAATGGCAAGGGGTAAATTACGAGTTTGAAGAGAAAGAATAAATTGAATTATTTTGTCAAAAATCGGCAATTCTGGCATCTGAGAAACAACATCATAATAAGCCTGTGCCTTATTTTCTAGCAATTTTTTTAAATATTTTTCTTCTAAAATTCTACCTTTTTGGGCAAAAATATTTCTTAAACAAATATCATAATATTCTCCCTCAGAAGGACGCAAATTTTCTTTTAATAAGATGTCATCTATTAATTGTTTATGAATCTTATTATCATTAATAATTACTCCATTAAAATCGAATAAAATAGCTTTTAAACCCATGATAATTTTACCAAAACTATTAACAAAGAAAAACGAAATAAAAATTTATCTTGGAGATTTCATACAAAGACAGGCAAAATGCCTGTTTTACGGTGCATAAAAATCATCATTTTTCCACAAGAAACATATTTATTATACTATTTAATTTGTCATAGTTAGAGAACCACCGCAACTTGAACCACTTCCTGCTGTACATCCATAACAGTAATTCTTTGTTTGAATTTCTTTAATTAAATCCAGATTATTCTGTTCTAAAATATCTGTTAACGTAAGTTTTTTTCGGTTAATATCTAACGAAGATATATTTTCCATTTGATTGAAGTCACAGTCATAAATATTGCCTAAATAGTCGATCGAAAGTTGATTTTTACACATTAAATGAGGTAAAGTAGCTTGATTAAAATTATGCTCTAAAAATGCCAAATAATCTTGTTTTAAATCATGGTTTTCTAAATAAATATTAGTTCTGCCTATGGGTAAATTAGTAATAGTTAATAGTTGATTAAATTTGATCTTAAAATTATCCTCTAAATATTGTTTATAATCTTTTTCAAGGTTAGCTTGATTAGGGGTTAAACTAAAATTATTATTCTTAGGCAAAGGAGGATTATAAACCAAGTTAAGAATCAAATTTTTCTTGATACCATAACCCCATTGATTAAGTTTTTGTAAGGCTAAAATCGATTTATTATAGACACCTTTTCCTCTTTGTTTATCCACATTATCTTCTAAATAACAGGGTAAAGAAGCTACTATTTGCACTTGATTTTTCGCAAAATAAGCAGGTAAATCTTCATAGTCAGATTCAAACATAATTGTTAAATTCGATCGAACTATCACCGTTTTGTTATGTTGTCTAGCAGTTGAGACTAATTCCTTAAAACCGTAGTGCATTTCAGGCGCACCTCCCGTTAAATCAACGGTATCAATTTGAGGAAAATTATTAATAACTGTCACTAATTGTTGACAAATTTCAGGGCTTAATTCTTCTTTTCTTTGAGGAGATGCTTCCACATGACAATGATGACAAGCAAGGTTACATTTTTTACCTAAATTGATTTGTAAAACTGTTATTTTATCTTTCGTTAAAGGGGTTTTTATTTTGTTTTTAAAATCAGTAATTTTTTCTTGAATGAGCATTATTTATTGTTAAAAAGTTTTAGGTTTTAGGTTAGAAAATAAAAAAGTGAATTTTTTTCAAAGTCGAGGGTAAAATTGCATTGTATCAGTTCAATTTATACAAAAATATTATGGTTTTTAATAATAATTGATTTGCTATTAATTATTCATTAACAACAGGATTTAGGAGGGCAACAAGAGTTATTGTTGTTATTATTTCCCTGTTTTTCTTTATAGGCTTTAACCGTTAAAGAGCGAAATTCGATGTTATTAATTACTTGCCAAGGGGTATCTTGACGATCGATAATTTCTACTTGTTGAAATCCTGCATTTTCAAACATTTTCACAAATAAATCCTCACGAAAAGCACCCGATATACAACCACTCCATAATTCGGGATCATTTATCATTTCTAAGGGTAAATCTCGATCGCATACTATATCAGAAATAACCGCTTTTCCCTCATTTTTTAAAACTCGATAAATCTCATCAAATAATTGTTTTTTATCTTCTGATTTGACTAAATTTAAGACACAATTTGATACTACCACATCGATCGAACTATCCTTAATTAAAGTTTCCTCTTTTCTAAGTCGATCGCACTCGGTTTCAAAAGCCCTTAAATCTGTTAAATTATTGATAGGATTAGCTTTTAACCATAATTCTATCTTGTCTAAAGGTAACTTTAAATCTTGAATTTTGCCCTTAATAAAGCTAGTATTAGCATAACCTAATTTATCGGTAATTTCCTGTTGATATTTACGAGCTAAATTAAGCATTTCATCATTAAAATCGATACCTATTACTTGCCCATTTTTACCGACTTTTTGAGCAATAATATAACAATTTTTTCCTGCACCTGAGCCTAAATCAATAACAATTTCTCCCTCATTAACATAACGAGTCGGATCACCACAGCCATAATCTTTTGCTATAATTTCATCAGGAATAATCTCTAAAAATTTATTGTCATATTCTGTCGGACAACATAGACTAGGCTGATGTTGTTTTGCACCCATTTCATATCTTTCTAAAACAGATTTTTCGATGTCATAACTCATAATAATTTAACTTTTAAATAGGATAAAATAACTGACTGCTATAGCAATCTTAAATCATTAGTGAAAATTAGATGTACCTTTCCTTTGTCTATTGTTTTCTCTCAATCAATAATTTATCATACTTAAAGTGATGAAGGCTATAAGTTATGCAAACACAATTTCTAAGAATCAAAACCATTAAAACCTTTGCCCTTTGCCCTACCCCTTCCTCAGGCTTTTTCTGCACCCCCTAAATACGTCTTAGTTTAAACACGATACCAAAAGTAATAAAACCGATTTCTACAGGATTTTCTCCTGAGTCATCAAAAAAAATTTTTTATACATCTCTAATTACCCTTTTTATGGCATAATATAAAACACTGTCTATTTATATTGAATACCCGTGGTAGCGACGCAAATTCATCCAACTAACACAAGTCACCATTTAAGAACAGGCTGGAGAGGCTTAATCGAAGAATACAAACATTATTTACCCGTCACTCCAGAAACTCCTATTATCACTCTTCGAGAAGGCAATACCCCCCTAATTCCTGTACCTGTCATTTCTAAAATGATTGGTCGTGGTGTAAAAGTATTTGTAAAGTATGATGGATTAAATCCCACAGGCTCATTTAAAGATAGGGGCATGACAATGGCAATCTCCAAAGCGAAAGAGGCAGGAGCAAAAGCCGTAATTTGTGCTAGTACTGGTAATACTTCGGCGGCGGCTGCCGCCTATGCCACACGAGCTGGAATGAAAGCCTTTGTGATTATTCCCGATGGTTATGTAGCTTTAGGAAAATTAGCTCAAGCCTTAATTTATGGTGCAGAAGTTTTGGCAATTCAAGGCAATTTTGATCATGCTCTGACGATCGTACGTCAAATAGCAGACAATTATCCTGTCACCCTCGTTAATTCTGTTAATCCTTATCGTTTAGAAGGACAAAAAACTGCTGCGTTTGAAGTAGTGGACACTTTAGGTTATGCCCCCGACTGGTTAGCAATTCCCGTAGGCAACGCCGGAAATATTACCGCCTATTGGATGGGTTTTTGTCAATATCATAGTGAGCATCGTTGTGATAAACTCCCTAAAATGATGGGATTTCAGGCTTCAGGAAGCGCTCCTTTTGTGGAGGGGCATCAAGTATTAAAACCTGAAACCGTCGCTACTGCTATTAGAATTGGTAATCCAGCTAACTGGGAAAAAGCATTAGGAGTCAGGGAAGCCTCTAATGGGCAATTTAACGCTGTCACCGACAGCGAAATTTTGGAAGCCTATCGTATTTTAGGACGTGAAGAAGGGGTTTTCTGTGAACCTGCTAGTGCGGCTTCTGTAGCTGGAGTGTTAAAATTGAAAGATCAAATTCCTGACAATGGCACAGTAGTATGTGTTCTCACTGGCAACGGATTAAAAGACCCTGATAATGCCATGAAAACCAGTGAAAGTGGGATTCGATCGGGTATCAAAGCAGACTTACAAGAAGTAGCTCGTATTATGGGCTTTGAATAATAACGTCAAATAGTGAATAGTTAATAGTGAATAGTGAATAGTGAATAGTAAATAGACATCTCCAGAAAAGATTTTTAATTGGTTTGTAGTAAGGGTTTCAACCCTCATTTTTCTAATTATTGGAGAAGTCTAATAGTTAATAGTTTTGGCTCTTCTATAGTAGTTATGCCAAATTAATAGAAAATAATTAATATAAACTTTATCAAATATAGCTTTGATTATTTTAAAAATGTAATTGTTATAAATTAACGGTTTGAATTTAACCTAATACCTGCTACCCGATACCTGATACCTTTTTTTAGACATAATTTATCACGACAAGAAGTAGAAGAACCGTTTTTATAAAGACAAAACAAACATATTTTTATTTATCAAACTAACTTTTTTATCTTATGCCTTCCAATTCTTGCCTTCATTTTATAACGAAACTTATTAATTTTAATGGGGTAAAAGTTATTGATTATCATTTTATTACGGATAACGAAATTTTAATTACATTATCGAATCAAACATCTGAATCTACTTGTCCTCATTGTCAGACTATCACGAATAAAATTCATCAAGATCATTATTATCGTATCAGAGATATACCCATGAGTTCTTATGATGTATTTTTAAATGTTAATCGTCGTCAATTTCGATGTGTAAATTGTCAGAAGGTTTTTAGTGAAGAGTTAGATTTTGTCAAAAAAAGAAGAACTTATACTATTAGATTAGCTGAAAAAGTAATCCAAGAAGTTGTGGAAGATGATATTTTAAATACTGCTAAAAGAAATGGAATGACATCAAGAGAAATAGAAACGATATTGAAAGAAAAATCTCAAGATTAATTTATCTATATACCTAAAACCTAACACCTAAAACCTAACACCTGACACCTTTACATCACCTAAAATTTTATGTCGAATTCAGGTTCATTATTAATTAGCAGATCAGGAAACGCTAAAATAAGAATTGTAACTTTACCATTGACTCCAAATCACCATGACCTTAACATTAGTTAGACCAAATACCCTTCATTGCCCTACAATTACCAAATTCCCTAACGGTTTAACTATCATCACCGAACAAATACCAGTTTCTGCAATTAATCTCAATATCTGGTTTAATGTTGGTTCATCGGTAGAAACTGACTCAATAAATGGTATGGCTCATTTTTTAGAACACATGATCTTCAAAGGTACAAAAAACCTTGTTAGTGGAGAGTTTGAGCGTTTATTGGAAGCCAGAGGCGCTGTTACTAATGCCGCCACCAGTCAGGAATATACTCATTTTTATTTTACTTGCGCCCCTCAAGATTTTGCGGATATTTTGCCCTTACAATTAGATTTAGTCTTAAATCCTCTCTTGCCTTCCCTCGAATTTGAAAGGGAAAGAATGGTTGTGTTAGAAGAAATCAATCGATCGAATGATAACCCAAGACGCAGAATTTATCACAAAATGATGATCAATGGTTTTCCTAACTTACCCTATCGCCGTCCCATTTTAGGCACAGAAGAAGTCATTGAAACCGTCACCCGTGAACAAATGCAGAATTTCCATGATTCATGGTATCATCCCTCTAATATGACGGTGGTTGCTGTGGGTAACTTACCCCCTCAACAATTAACCGATACCATTGTTAACTCCCTTAACCTTGATAACATTAACCCCATTCCCCAAAAACAACCCTATATCCCCGAATCTCCTTTTACAGAAATTGTTACAGAAGAATACACCGACAAGGCTTTACAAGAAGCCCGTTTGATGCTAACTTGGCGCGTACCGGGGTTAAATAGCCTAGAAGAAACCCTCCCCTTAGACGTTTTAGCCGTAATATTAGGACAAGGTAAATTATCTCGACTCTTTAGGGATTTAAGGGAAAATCGCCGATTAGTGACAAGGATTAGTGCAACTAACATGACGAATCAAATACAAGGTTTATTTTATATCGGAACTCAATTACCGAAACAAAATATTTCCGCCGTCAAGGATGCCATTCTTTCTCACCTTGCAGATATCCAAGCCAAAGGCGTTACATCCCAAGAATTAAACCGAGTTTGCCAGATAGTCGCTAATCAATATATCTTTCAAAGTGAAAAACCCAGCGATCGAACTAACTTATATGGGTATTATTATTCACAGTTAGGCTGTCTGAATCCAGCCTTAGAATACGCCGACAAAATCAAAAACTTAACCAGAGAAGATATACAAAAAACTGCTCAAAAATTCCTCAATCTTAAGGCTTATGGCAGTATTATTGCTAGTAATTAAAAATTAGAAATAATTATAGTTGATAAAAAAAATGTGCTATCATTATATTTAATACCGTTCGATCGAGGAGTTTTCTTTCACCACAGAAAATTACTATTCGTAAAATTAAATGTTTAGGTATAAAATAGACTTATCAGAAAATAAAAGATAATGATGAAGTTAGCTAAAATGTAAAAGACTTTTTTTCAAGACTCAAATCAATTATAATCTTTATTGTTATCGATCGTAAATTGTACAAAAATTTAACAAGATTGCTAAGTATTTATGTTCTTAAATTTGACTCCCATAATTATAGATAAAGTGAGGAAAAATGATTAAAGTTTTTATAGTAGAAGATGAAATTATCGCTGCCGAAAGTTTGAGTATTGATTTAGTAAAATTAGGTTATGAAGTGGTAGGAAGATGCAGTGATGGAGATAAGGCTTTAGATAAAATCCTCGACACAAATGCCAATCTAATTTTAATGGATATTCAGATTAAAGGAGATAAAGATGGCATTACTCTTGCCGAAGAATTAACAAAATATCATAATATTCCTGTCGTTTTTTTAACTGCTTATGCCGATGATAATACCCTATCAAGAGCAATAAAAACTTCTCCCTATGGTTATATCGTCAAACCTTATAAAATTCAAGATTTATCTAGCACAATTATTGTGGCTTTAAATAAATATAAAGAAGTTGAAAAAATTAAGTCAAAATTAACCAAACAACAGGAAAAATTAAACTATATTATTAAACATGATGAAGTTACTCAATTACCTAATCAATTATCATTATTAGAAAATTTTAATGCTATTTTAGAAGTATTTTATCAAGAATTAAATAACCAATTTTATGAACATGAAAGAGATATACCTCAACTAATCCCTATTTTTTATCTTAGTTTTAGTCGATTCAAATTAATTAGAGACGAATTTGGACAAGAATTAGGCAATTTATTATTAAAAGGTTTAGTCAAAAGATTACAAGTTAATTTAACAGAAGACACTGTTATAACACGTCTTGATGGTGATGACTTTGCGGTAATTATGCCACCGATTTTTACTCGCCAAGATGCCATAGACACGGCTAAAATGTTACTAGAAAAAATTACTCCTCCCTTTGTTTATAAAAATAATGAAATCTATATTGATTTTAAAATAGGAATTAGCTTTTATCCTTTAGATGGAAACAATATTGATGAACTTTTATACAAGGCTAAAGAAGCAGTTAAAGATTTAGAGCATAAAGGAGAAAATCAGTATCAAGTTTATTCTTCCACTTTACATCAATATACCTCAAAACAAATCAGTTTAGAAGCTCAATTACACCACGCTTTAGAGAGAAATCAACTTGAACTTTATTATCAACCAAAAGTAGAAATTCGTACCCGTAAAATTTTAGGTGCAGAAGCCTTATTACGCTGGAATCATCCCGAAGAAAGATTCATTTCCCCTACAGTATTTATTCCTTTAGCGGAAGAAACAGGATTGATTGAAGTTATTGGGGAATGGGTTTTAAATAAAGCCTGTGAAGATTTTAAATTTTTACAACAGAAATATCAGACAGATTTACAAGTAGCGGTGAATCTTTCTCCTCGACAATTTAATCAAGATTTATTAGAGCATAAAATTTTAAAAATTATTGGTTTTCATTCTTTTAATCCTGCTTTATTGGAGTTAGAATTAACCGAAAGTACTTTAGTTAATAATACTGGTATTGCTATTAAAAAATTAAATAAACTCAAGTCTGTGGGTGTAACTATTGCTATCGATGATTTTGGCACAGGTTATTCTTCTTTAGGTTATATTCAAGAGTTTAACTTTGATATACTGAAGATCGATCGATGTTTTATCAAAGATATTCATAATAATTTAAAGAATGCCACTATCACTAAATATTTAATTGAAATGGCACATCAACTAAACTTAAAAGTGGTAGCAGAAGGGGTAGAAATTGAACCAGAATTAGCCTTTTTATATAAGAATTATTGTGACTATTATCAAGGTTATTTATTCAGTCGCCCTTTACCTTTTGCTCAATTTCAAGAGTTGTTAGATAATAATATTTAATCTTCATCATCTCTATTATAAATTAGAGCATTTCTATTTTCAAAATTTGGTTTAATTGAAAACTCTAATGGGTAAGAAATCTCAACATTTTTTTCTGATTAAAATATCAATTATTACGAATTATTATTGAGTATTAGCTCTATTTTTGAGATATTCAAATACAGATTTATCTCCTATATCGGGTGCAATTTCTTGACTCATTTTATTGAGAATAAAAACTAAAAATAAAATACCCCAAGTAGGGAGTAAAATTTGTTCTAATTTTAAGGGTAAAATATTCATCATATAACCGATTAATAAAAAAGGTATCAGAAAACTTAAAACTTTTGCTTCTATGCGATTAAAACAAAAGGCTTCTTTAATAAATACTCCCGTTAAACTAGCAAAAACAAAGCCAATTCCTAATAAACTTAAGGGATAATTTTTGATAAAGGTGACTAAATTTCCTTGACTTTCTAATAAAAAAAAGGCGGTGTTAATTGTGCCTATTAACCAGAATAATTTTAAGGCATTATGTAAGGGTTTTAAGTAAATATGAATCGTTTGTAAACTAACTCCTAATCCTGCGATCAAAAAAGCAAAAAATAGGCTTATAAATTTTTCCGATAACGGTGTTAAATCTAGCCACGCAAATATCAGTATTCCGAAAGAAAGACTTATCCCTGCTATGCCTAAACCAACACGATAAATAATTACTTCTTTTCGATCGTCCTCTGTAATGGTAAAATTACCGAATTGTCCTTGATAAATATGTGACTCCATAACTCTAATTAATTACTACTTTAATTCGATCGAGATATTGTTTATTCAGTTTCATTTTAGCACTACCACAGTTAACTGCAATTTCTAACCATCCATGACTACCAATTAAAGCTAATAACTCCCCTTGATTAACACTACTATAGGTAAAATCAGGATTAATTTGTAAAGTATTTTCAAGTACATACCATGACTTATTATGGAGCATATCTTGAGAAATATTAGTAATTAAATTACCATAGACATCGATATATTGAATAGAGCCAATAATTTCATTATTATTAATAATGGGAGAGGGAATATTTAACTTGACTAAATTCTCTTCTTTTATCGGGTTGCCCAACTCATCAATACTGACTCCTTTACTGAGATAACCAGCCACCGAAGCAAAAATATCTCTACCGTGAAAAGTACTGCTAGGATTAGTATTTAACCAATATTTACTATTATTTAATTCTACTACTTTTTTGACAGAATACTTAGGCAAAATACCGCTATAAATACCATTGTCTGGACAAATTAAATAACCCTTGTCAAATTCGATCGAAATGGCTTTTCTTTGACTTCCTACCGTGGGATCAACTATCACTAAATAAATGGTATTATCAGGAAAAAAATCCACCGCATTCATTAAAGCAAATCTTCCTGCGGAAATATTTTGAGGAGGAATTTGATGGGTTAAATCAATAATTTCCACATTAGGATTAATACTTTTAATAACTCCTTTCATTACTCCTACATAAACATCTTGTAACCCAAAATCTGTTAATAAAGTTATCATACAAAATGTAAAATTTTATCCCCCCTAACTCCCCTTAAATAAAGGGGGAACTTATTTTCAAGTTCTCAGGAATGATTTAGGATAGTTATATGATTATCGGACTTGATTAAATGGAGCTGAGCAGAGTCGAACTGCTGTCCAAACCGGTTATTTACTTATCGTTCATTCACAGGTTTAGTCTTTCTAATCCTAAGACGGGAACTATCACTTATCCCTGATAGTAGGATTTTCCAGTATGTTCTTAACTATGAGTCGGACTAGAAACCTTCTCATAGGGCATCCGTTGGGGGTTGCCTATAATGTTTAACGGAGTCACACTATAAGCGCTCGAACCAATTATTAGGTCTTAGGCAGCAACAGGTGCAGCTTTACGAGCAAAAGGAACGATGTTGTTCGCAGTTACTATTTTTTTGAATCTGGTATTTCCGAGAGAAGATTCACTCTCGACCTGCATCACGGTTCAGCTTTCACCAGCCTGTCGAAGCCGTTACAGCCCCTTGCGTGTTTTTCTATCATAACTCATCTCGATCGAAAATGGCAACAAATAAATAGGGTTTGCTGAAAAAGTATTTTGATGAAGGGAGGGAAAAGGGAAAAGGGAAAAGGGAAAAGTGAATAGATGATTTAAGAGAATTGAAGCATTTTTGCGGATTTTAAGGGATAGCCCAAATAAAACTCAAGATAATCTTTAAGGATGGTTTCCACTCGAATCCACGCTTTTTGTATTTCACCGTCAGAATAATGAGGGGGAGTGTTGTCTGGTATGGAGGATACTGTTTTATTAGAAAGGCTCTGTAATAGTGATAATTCTAAGGCGTTGAGGTTAGTTTCGATCGAAACCGATGATATATTATGGTTAATTAACCCTCCCGCTTCAAAACTAAAGCCGATTTTCCAGCTTTTTTGCTCAAAATTAGGGGTAATGGGATGTTGACTATTGACGCAATAGTAGGCATTCGGGGCAATTCCTACGGTGGCTAAACAATGGAATACAGCTTGAGATATATAAGGCAATAAATTCTCATTTTTCTCTGTGTTTTCAATACGATACAAATGTTCTCTAAAAATACTATATAAATCTGGTTGTGCTTCTTGTTTGAGGGCTAAATTTAAGACTAACTCCCCTAAATATTGGGCAACGGTGATTTTTTCGATCGATCGACTTAATTGAGGATAAGATTCTATGGTATCAACTTCGAGGATTCGATCGAGACTTTTTCCCTGTTGTATGGAAAAATGATTGACAATCAACAATTCCGTTTTCCCTCGCAGAGTAGATTTATGCTTTCTTGCTTGAGGCGCGACGGCTTTTACTAATCCCCGATGAGGAGAAAAAATAGTAATCAATAAATCATCTTCCCCTAAAGATTGTTTTTTGAGAATAATTCCCTCAGTTTGATATATATTACCCATGAATAGTGGATAGTGGATAGTGAATAGTTTTTAATTCTTAGAAATGAGAATTTAATAAAATAAACAAGGTTATTTTAAGAGATTGCTTCGTTCCTCGCAATGACAATTAAACTTAAGTTATTCAATTATTGAGTTTTTAATTCTCCATTCTCCATTCTCCATTCTCTATTCCTCATTCCTCATTCCTCATTCTTAAGCTGGTTTCGTCTTAACTGCTATATCTCCATTAACTAAAGTTTGACAAGCTAAACGATAGTTGTCGGGTTTACGGCGTAATTTCTTTTCCTCAAAATTAGTTTTAGGAGATAAATTTTCTAAGCCTGATACAATCTCCACAATACAAGTTGCACATTGCCCATAACCACCACAATTCATCAGTTTTCCCCGTAGTTTATAAATATCCACCCCATTTTGCAAGGCTTTTTCTCGTAAATTAGCACCATCGGCGGCTACGGCTTCTTTATTCTCGTTGACAAAGGTGATTGTTGGCATGATTAGTTACTCCTCCATTAGTGTTAAGTTATTTATCCTAATATAAAGAAATTGTAACAATTCTTAGGCTCAAAATTAAATTTAGTTTAACCGATGGGCAAAACCATTAGGTTCATTTGCTAGAAATGCTATATTATACAATTATCTTAGTTCGATCGAAATTATTGATTAATGTCTAGTCATTCTCCTGAAATTGGTATTATTATGGGTAGTGATTCCGATTTACCCACCATGAAAAGTGCCATCGCCATTTGTGAAGAATTTTCCGTTAGCTACGAAGTGGAAATAGTTTCTGCACATCGTACTCCTTTAAAAATGGTGGCATACGCACAAAATGCCCATACTAGGGGCTTAAAGGTTATTATAGCAGGGGCTGGAGGTGCTGCGCATCTACCCGGTATGGTTGCATCTTTAACTCCTCTGCCTGTTATCGGTGTGCCAGTACAAACAAAGCAGTTGCAAGGTGTGGACTCTTTGTATTCGATCGTGCAAATGCCGAGGGGAATACCCGTTGCCACCGTAGCCATTGGCAATGCTGAAAATGCAGGTTTATTAGCCATCCGAATTTTAGCCAGTCAACAACCCTTATTGTTACAAAAAGTTAAGGAATATAGTCAAAAGTTAGAAAATATGGTAAATGAAAAGCAATCTAACTTAGATAAATTGGGTTATCAAGAATATTTATACTCCATAAGGGAATAAAAGATACTGATGAAGGTAGGGAAAAGGGAAAAGGGAACAGAGTTATACTTAGTAATACCATAATTTGAGTTTAGTAAGGGAAGGGTTGAATATTATATTATTCAACCCCTACGAATCAATCAATAATTATTTACTGCTAACACCCTTTAAAATGAAAATTCTACATTTAAGCGACATACATTTAGGAAGTAGTTTTGGACATGGAAAAACTAACCCAGAAACGGGTTTAAATACCAGATTTGAAGATTTTGTTCATTGTTTGCGTATTTGTATCGATCGAGCCATTGATGATAAAGTCGATTTAGTCTTATTTGGGGGAGATGCCTTTCCTGATAGTACTCCTGCACCTTATATTCAATCAGCATTTGCGAAGGAATTTTGTCGTTTAGTGGAAGCTCAAATTCCTACGGTGCTATTAGTTGGTAATCATGATCAACACAGTCACGTTCAAGGACAAGGTACTGCTAGTTTATCTATTTATGATACTTTAGGAGTGCCTAATTTTATCGTGGGAGAAAAAATAGAAACCCATTTAATTAATACTAAATCTGGACAAATTCAAGTAATTACTTTACCTTGGGTAACTCGATCGATTTTACTGACTAAACCAGAAACGGAAGGGTTATCAGCAGAGGACATTAATAAATTATTAATCCAAAAAATTGAGCCTGTTTTAGAAGCACAAATTAGAAAGTTAAACAAAGAAATTCCTACTATTTTATTGGCTCATGTTATGGCGGAAAAAGCCAATTTAGGAGCGGAAAGATTTTTAGCAGTCGGTAAAGGTTTTCAAATGCCTTTATCTATTTTAGCACGTCCTGAATTGGACTATGTGGCTTTAGGACACGTCCATAAACATCAAAATTTGCACAAAAAAAATAACCCCCCCGTAGTTTATGCAGGAAGTATTGAACGGGTGGATTTCTCTGAAGAAAAAGAAGAAAAAGGCTATGTTTTAATTAATATTAATAATCATGAAGTTAATTGGGAATTTTGTTGTTTACCCGCTCGTCCTTTTGTTACTATTCAAGTGGATATAAGTGAAAGTTCTCAACCTCAATTAGACTTATTAAAAGCCATTGAAAAACATAATATTGAAGATGCTGTAGTTCGTTTAATTTATAGGGTTCGATCGGAACAATGTGAACTAATTTCTAAAAATGAATTAAAAGCAAAATTAGCTCAAGCCCACACTTATAATATCAAGCCCGAATTAGTAACACAATTAGCACGTCCTCGACAACCAGAGTTAGGTATCGGTAAAAGTTTAGACCCTCTTTCGGCTTTATCGACTTATCTTAATAATAGAGATGATTTACGGGATATAGTCTCAGATATGTTAACCGCCGCCGAGACTCTTTTATCTTCCGATGGAAATGTTATGGTTTTCGACAATGATTAAAACATTAATTATCATTAGACTTCTCCATTAATTAAGATTTTAAGGGCTGAAGCCCTTACTACGAACCAATTAAAAATAATTTTTGGAGATGTCTATTAGAAATTGTGATATTTTTCAATAAAATTGAGTTAAATTTATTTAACGATCAATACTGGCAATGCAATTCATTTCATTGCTAGATAAGGTTTCTCACAGATAAATCGCCTTGCAATAAATGGACAAGGCTAATAGATAACGTTCAATGAATTGAACTGATAAAATTCAATTTTACCCCGACTTTGAAAAAATCCTAAGCTAGAAGTTCAAAATACCTTGAAAAAATGATAATTTTTAGCAGAAGTATCACAAATAATGATTAAATAAATAGGATATAATTTGTCTTTGAATCAAGTTACTGAGAATTAATACCGTGCAAATTGATGTTATTACCCTTTTTCCTAGTTTTTTTCAAACACCTTTAGAATGTGGGTTAATGGGAAAGGCTTTAAATAAGGGCGTTGCAACGGTTAATCTGATTAATCCAAGGGATTTTACTACGGATAAACACCATCACGTTGACGATATTCCCTATGGTGGAGGGGTGGGAATGGTGTTAAAACCTGAACCCATTTTTGCGGCGGTGGAGTCTTTACCTATTTTACCACCAAGAGAGGTTATTTTACTCAGTCCTCAAGGACAAACTCTCAATCAAAATTTGTTGCGAGAATTAGCGACTAATTATCAACAGTTAGTCTTGATTTGTGGACATTATGAAGGCGTGGACGAAAGAGTGCAACATATTGTTACAAGAGAAGTTTCGATCGGTGATTTTGTCTTAACCTGCGGTGAAATTCCTGCTTTAACCCTGATTAATGGAGTAATAAGGCTTTTACCCGGTACGGTGGGTAAGGTAGAATCAATTTATGCGGATAGTTTTGAGGATGGTTTATTAGATTATCCCCATTATACTCGTCCTCCAGTATTTAGAGGCTTAGAAGTTCCTCCCGTATTACGATCGGGCAACCATAAAGAAATTGCGAAATGGCGTTATCAAAAACAGTTAGAAGCTACAGAAAAAAAACGCCCTGATTTAATGGCAATCTATAAACAGAATAAAGAAACAAAGTAAATACTGTTACCATCGATGGAATGTAGAATGTAGAATAAAGATTTTATAAGAAAAATTAAAATTATGAATAAATTTACTCTTTTTACCAGTATGGGGCTATTAATTTCCCCTATTTTAACTCTCAATGCCTTTGCTAGTATAGAAATTGCGATCGATCCTTATAATGATTCAGGATTTAATAATAGCCCTGTTATAACACCCATTATACAGAATAATACTCCTGCACCTGTGACGAATAGTCAACAACTACCTCCAGCGAATACTCAACCTTTACCTTCTGGAAATCAAAATAATACCATTGGGGAAGTTTTTATTAATGGTAATCCCACCCCAAACCGTCCTCAAGTGGTATCAGGAAATGTGATCAAGTCTAACCAAACTTTACCTCAAATACCCCCATTATCAGAACCCTATCGAGCGCCAAATAACACTGTTGACGAGGTAATAGAAGGCAATAATCCCGTTTTGTCGGTGTCTTCTCTCTCTCCTTTTGATCAAACTCCCACAGATAATAGCCCCACTTCAGAGAAAAAACCTGTTAATAATTCTAGTACGGTTCGATCGATCGATGTGAGTCCTACTAATCAAACATCTTCTCTTTTAATATCTTCTCCTCCCCCTCAAGCAACACCATCTGTATCAACGACACCTTCTATCACAGCGCCGAGTAATTCAGGAAGAAGAAGAGCTTTAAATGATATTTTAGTGTTATCTAATCCTGCTGGAAATCCTAGTAATGCCCCCTCTAATCCTTCCCCTGCAGTAGCTTCGTCATCTTCCACAACTCAACAAGTCTATAAAGTTTTAGTCGGGGTGAATAATGCTACTCAAGAGTCACAGGTTAAATATCTCTACCCTGAAGCCTTCCGCACAGTTTTTAATGGACAATCCATGTTACAAGTCGGTGTTTTTAGTTCCATGAATAAAGCTGACGATGTAGCTCGAAGTTTACAAAATAGGGGTTTGAAGACAGAAATCACAAATTGAGAATGAAGAATTGAGAATGAAGAATTGAGAATTGCTGTTAATCAATAATCTCCAAAAATAAAGATATTTACACCGTAGAATGGGCATCTTGTCCATATTTATTAAGATGTCTAATGAATCTGTAGCAATCATTTTATTACAAAAAATTTGACAAAATCAACGATTTCTAAAAAGTCAAGTTTTCTATTAAAATTTATTCGCCTTCATGTATATCAAACAAGCCTTAAACTCCGCCTTCCGCAAAATTCCTGTTAGTAGGGAAGATATTAATAAATTTAAGCAAAATTTACAAAATTTACTCACTATTACCGATAGTAAAATTAGTGAATCAGAAGAATATCATAAAAATAATTTACGGGATTTTTTAAGTCAAACTTATTATCATCCTCATCATTATCTCAACACTCAAAATAGAAATGATTTAGTCATTCATAACGGTAATAAAGACAGTCAAATTGGAGTCATTATCGAGACGAAAAAGCCCGATAATAAAAGCGAAATGGTGAGTTTTGATAAATTTAATGTTAAATCTTTACAGCAATTATTATTTTACTATTTACAAGCTAGAATTAATGATAATAACATCACTTTAAAACATCTTATTATCACCGATATTTATAATTGGTTTATTTTTTCTGCTAACTTATTTGAAAGATTATTTTATCATGATAAATCTTTAGTTAAAGAATTTAATGATTTTCAACATGGAAGGTTAAGCAGTAAAAAACAAGAGCTTTTTTATCAAGAAATTGCGAGTAAATATATCACAGCAAATGAAAAAGAGTTAAAGGAAAACTGTACTTATTTTAACCTTAAAGATTATCAAAATATAGAGGATAAACAGTTAATTCCTCTCTATAAAATTTTATCCCCTGAGCATTTATTAAAATTACCTTTTATTAATGATAGCAATAGTTTAAATCAAGATTTTTATCGAGAATTACTCTATATTATTGGTTTAACAGAAGTCAAGGAAAAAAACAAAAAATTAATTCAACGTCCTTGTCAACTCGATCGAAATCAGGGATCATTATTAGAAAATGTCATCTACCATTTAGATACTTATGATAAACTCAATAATTTATCTGATTTAGATAACAAAAATCAAGGGGATGAGATTCCTTCGTTATCACTCGGAATGACAGAATATCAGGAAAATCAAAGGGATGAGATTCCTTCGTTATCACTCGGAATGACAGAATATCAGGAAAATAAACGAGATGAGATTCCTTCGCTATCACTCGGAATGACAGAATTACCACATCTCGGAATGACAAAATATAAGGAAAATTATCAAGAGGAATTATTCAAAGTTGCTTTAGAATTAGTTATTACTTGGATTAACCGTATTTTATTTTTAAAACTCTTAGAAGCCCAATTAATTAACTATAATAATGATGATAAAAACTATAGTTTTCTGCATAAGGAAAAGATTACTAATTTTAATGACTTAGATACTTTATTTTTTCAGGTATTAGCGAAAAAAGTTGAGGAGAGAAACCCTGATATTCAAGCTAAGTTTAATTATATTCCCTATCTCAATAGTGGCTTATTTGAAGTAACGGAATTAGAAAATAAAACTCTCTTGATTGCTAACTTAAATAATGATTATCAAATACCTTTATTTAAACATACAGTGTTAAAAGATAGTCAAGGCAATAGAAAAATAGGGGAGTTAAATACCTTAACTTATTTATTCGAGTTTTTATCGGCTTATAACTTTAGTAGTGAGGGAAAAGAGGAAATTCAAGAGGAGAAAAAAAGTTTAATTAATGCCTCTGTTTTAGGCTTAATTTTTGAGAAGATTAACGGTTATCAAGATGGTTCATTTTTTACACCCGGTTTTATTACGATGTATATGTGTCGGGAAAGCATAACTAAAGCAATTATTACTAAATTTAATCAGGTTAAGGGTTGGAATTGTGAAAATATTGAGGAGTTAAAAGAGTTAATTGAATATCAAAATCCAGAGGCAAGAAATGAGGCAAATTCTATCATTAATAGTATCACTATTTGTGATCCTGCGGTGGGTTCTGGTCATTTTTTAGTGTCGGCTTTAAATGAAATTATTGCTTTAAAAAGTAGCTTAAATATTTGGCAGGATAGACAAGGAAAACGCATTAAGGAATATTCGATCGAGGTGGAAAATGACGAATTAATTATCAAGGATGAAGATGGAGAATTGTATAACTATAAACCAGAATTTGCGAACAGTCAACGCATCCAAGAAAGTTTATTTCACGAGAAGAAAACTATCATTGAAAATTGCTTATTTGGGGTTGATATTAATATTAATTCTGTCAAAATTTGTCGGTTAAGGTTATGGATTGAGTTGTTAAAAAATTCCTATTATAAAACCCTCACCCCCAACCCCTCTCCCACAGGAGAGGGGAGTCAGAATAAAACCCTTGAAACTTTGCCGAATATCGATATTAATATTAAGTGTGGAAATTCCTTAATTAGTCGTTTTGACTTAAAATCTGACTTGAAATTAGCATTGAAAAAACATAAATTAACGATCGAAGATTATCAACAAGCCATCAAGATTTATCATAACCCAAAAAGCCGTCAAGAAAAGCAAAAAGTTATCGCTTTAATCAAACAAATAAAAGATAATTTTACTACGGTAATGACGGGAAACGATCGATTGCAACAGGAATTAAGAAAAAAAGAAGGTGAGTTATATAGTTTGCAAAATCAACAGTCTTTATTGCCAGAATCTGCTAAGGAGAAAAAAGACAGAGAAAAGGAAGAAAAAAAGTTAGAAAAACAAATTAATTTATTAACTAAAGAGATAGAAGATAAACAAAATAATGTTATCTATCGTCATGGTTTTGAGTGGCGTTTTGAGTTTCCCGAAGTGTTAGATAAAAATGGTGATTTTATCGGTTTTGATGTTATTATCGGTAATCCTCCCTATGGAGTGAAATTAACACAAAATCAACAAGCAATTCTTAATGAAATTTATAGCTATGGCACAACAGAAACCGCTATTTTATTTATCAAAAAAGGCTATGAAATTTTAAATCAATCTGGTATTCAGTCTTATATTATTCCTAAGTCTTTTACTTTTGCCTCTAACTATCAAAGAATTAGAGAAGATACTATTAATAATTTAACTAAAATTGTGGATTGTGGTAAAGTTTGGCAAGATGTAAAACTAGAAGTTTGTATTTTTCAATTAATCAATAATTCTGCGAATAAAAAATATGAATCTTTAAAACGTTTTGGAGAAAATATTGAATATTTAACTACTTTAGAGAAAAAATTATTTACTAAGTTTGGTTTTATTATTAATGGGATAAAAGATGAGGAAATTCAACTAGGATTAAAAATATTAAATAGTTGTCAATTTTTAAATGATATTAGCACAAATCAACGGGGTGCAATGTTGCAAAAATTAGTTAGCAATATTGGCGATACTGATGTAATTGGAGGTGCAGAGGTTCAAAAATACGGTATTCAAGGCATCAAAGGGAAAATTAACCGTCAAATTGTTAATGATAATAAGGCATTTATTAAGGCTAATTCTATTTTAGTTCAAAGAATAGTCGCTCATATCGAAAATCCGATCGATCATATCCAGATTACTGCTTCTATTCCCGAAAATCAAGATTTAATTTTAGTGGATACTATCAATCAAATAGAATTAAAACCAGAGATTAAACCTAAATTTATCTGGGCTTTATTACACTCAAAATTAGTTAACTGGTATGTTTATTTATTTATCTTTGCTAAGGCTATTCGCACTATGCAATTTGATAATCCTACCACTTCAAAAATTCCTATTCCTAAAGATATTACCATGAAAAAACAGGAAATATTTATCACATTAGTAACGGAAATATTAGAGGAAAAAAGAAAAAATACTTTAGCGGATACCAGTAAATTAGAGAGAGAAATCGATTTATTAGTGTATAAAATGTATGGCTTAACGGAGGAAGAAATTAAGATAATTGAAGGGAATGATTTTAAATTGTAAATCACCTAGCCGAGTGACAAAATTAACATTAACCGTTTTGCAATAACTCGCTTCGCAATAAATTGACGAAGCTAATAGCTAAAATCTGCTAAAGCGATTTGTTGTTATTTCTTGAAATTAGTCGCTTTAGCCGACTTGTGCTATGAGCCATGAAATTTATTTCTTGGCGGATTTTTAATATAATACTGTTTAAAAATTATTGTCGATCGAGGGGGTTGTTATCTTTAATAAAAAAATAGGTAAATTAGTTTTTCTGGAATATAATATTAATTATTGAGTAAAAATTATAGAGTATTTGAGATTAATTGAATATGATTTTTTCTGCATTATATTCTGGTAATGTTTGAGAAGTAATGACTCTAAAATGTTGAGGGGATAAAATCACATTTTCATAAGTAAAACCACCAATTACTTGAGGGTTAGGAATTGTTAAATCAATGGCGTATGCTTCAGGATTAGTATAACATTCAACTATTGCACCAACTGTTCCCTTTGGAATGATTAAATCTGAAAAATCTGCGGTTATATTTATTAAAGTTTGAATTGAATCATTAATTTTTGCTTTCATTATTAAGCTCCTTTAGCTGTAAACTTCTAACCAATTTGTAATTAATCTAGGGATAGTTTTATCTTTATCTATTTGCCAGATTGTGATTAAATTTCCCCTCTGTCCGTTAAAACCTTTAATCCCTATTGTAACTTTTAATCTCATACCATAAGGATTATTTTTGCAATGATGAAATTTTAACCATTTTTTTCGTTAATTTTTGATTGATTAAAACTATTTACTATTCACTATCCACTATTCACTATTCACTATTCACTACCCTCCTCTTCGGTTTCCTCTCCTGCTGGTGGTACAAGGGCGATCGCTGCGATCGAATCATCTGTATCGAGTTTTTGCACTCGCACCCCACTAGCATTACGAGATTGTACAGAAATAGCATTGACATCACAACGAATGATAATGCCACGAGAAGTAATAATCATAAACTCGTCATCACCGTTAACGATGTGTAAAGCCGCTAACTCCTCCGTTGTTTTACGGAAGCGAATGGCTTTAACCCCAAGCCCCGCCCTTCTTTGTAAACGGAATTGCGACACGGGGACTCTTTTACCATAACCGCTAGTGGTGACGGCTAACGCCCAAGGAGCATTTTTACTGGTGTCGTTGTCGAGGATTTCTTCATTATCGTCGGTGTAGATATTATCTTCTTCCTCGTTTTCTTCTGCTTCGGCAATATTTGCCACGATTTGGGCTGATAGAATATCCATACTGATAATTTCGTCTCCCGATCGTAACTTCATCGATTTTACACCTTTTGCGGTACGACCAAGAGGACGCAGTTGTTGATTATCGGCATGGAAATGAATAGCCATACCACGACGAGAACCAATAAGAATACTATCATCGTCCGTTGCTAGTCTTACCCAGCGCAATTCGTCATTATCTTCGAGGGTAATAGAGATTAAACCGTTACTACGAATATTTGCAAAGGCTGACACGGCGGTTTTTTTGATAAACCCTTTCTTAGTTAACATGACCAAATATTCATGATCGGTAAACTCGCTAACAGGTATGATAGAGGTTATTTTCTCATCACTGGCAACGGGTAATAGTTGCACAATGGGTACTCCCCTTGCAGTACGAGAGCTTGAGGGAATTTGATAGGCGTTTAAGCCATAGACTACCCCTTTATCACTAAAGAATAGCACTCGATCGTGATCACACCCCGTTAAGAAATGTTCTACCACGTCATCATCTTTAATTTTTGCCCCTGATTTACCTCGTGTAGCTCGATTTTGAGCCTCAAAGGTATTGACTAACATCTTTTTCAAGTAACCTTGACTTGTCAACAATATGACAACTCTTTCATTAGCGATCAAGTCAATATCCCCTAAATCCCCGTCATTTTGGACGATTTCCGTGCGTCTAGGAGTAGCGTGGAGGGTTTTGATCTGTGCTAATTCTTCTTCAATAATGGTGAAAATTCGTTCTCTACGCGCTAGGATGTCGTTAAGATCGGTAATTTGTGCCATTAACTCTTGATGTTCAGCTTCGATTTTTTCAGCTTCTAAGGCGGTTAAACGGCGTAACTGCATTTGTAGAATGGCATCGGCTTGGGTTTCAGATAGTTCAAAATTGGTTACTAATTCTTGTTTTGCCGTAGCAGTATCTGCCGCCCCTCGAATGATTCTGATGACTGCATCAAGGTTGCCTAAAGCGATTAACAAACCTTGTAATAAATGATCTCTTTCTTCAGCTTTACGCAGTAAATAACGAGTGCGTCTGATAATGGTTTCAACACGAAATTCGAGGAATACTTCTAAAAACTTGCGAATGGTTAATAATTGTGGCTCGTTGTTAACTAAAGCCAACATATTTGCCCCAAAATTGCTCTGAATGGCGGTTTGTTTGTAAAGATTGTTTAAGACTACTCTAGGATAAGCATCCCGTTTTAATTCTATCACGATGCGCATTCCCGTTCGATCGCTCTCGTCTCGAATGTCGGAGATACCGTCAATTTTTTTATCGTTGACTAACTCTGCAATTTTTTCGATGAGGGAGGCTTTGTTAGTTTGATAGGGTAACTCGGTAATGATAATGGCTTCTTTATCTTGTCTGCCTTTGTTAGAAACAGTTTCAATGTTTGCTACACCGCGCATGGTAATTGAGCCTCGCCCTGTGGTATAAGCCTCTTTAATACCCTGTCTGCCCAAAATTTGAGCGCCTGTAGGAAAATCAGGACCGGGTATGTACTGCATTAATTCTAAATCCGTAATATCAGGATTATGAATCATTGCCACTGCACCATCGATTAATTCCCCTAAGTTATGAGGGGGGATATTGGTTGCCATACCAACGGCGATACCCGTTGCACCATTAAGTAATAATTGGGGAACTCTCGCAGGTAGTACGATAGGCTCTTGTTGTGAACCATCAAAGTTATCGATAAAGTCAACGGTTTCCGCTTCAATGTCTTGTAATAAACCGCTAGTTGCTAAAGCCTGTAAACGACACTCCGTATAACGCATGGCGGCGGGAGGATCATTGTCTATACTACCGAAGTTTCCATGACCATTTATCAAAGGGTTACGCATGGAAAAATCTTGAGCCATTCTGACTAAGGCATCATAAACTGCCGTGTCGCCGTGGGGATGATATTTACCCAATACTTCCCCTACAACCCTAGCACATTTACGGAACGGTCGATCGGGCATCAATCCTAATTCATACATAGCATAAAGAATGCGACGATGAACAGGTTTTAATCCATCCCTAGCGTCGGGTAATGCCCTTCCCACGATAACGCTCATGGCGTATTCTAGGTAAGAGCGAGACATTTCGTTAGTGAGGTTTGTAGGTACTATGCGTTCTTGGGTAGATGTCATAAATGTTCTTTTGCAATGATGTAGCTATCTTTGTAACTATTAGTTGGAAGATAACAGTATGATTTAATCAATCGTTACATTTTAGCATATTTTGTCTTTTTCCCACATTCCCAAGCTATAAGCTATAAGACATCTTCAGAAATACAGGCAAGATGCCCATTCTACCGTGTAAATATCTTCATTTGTGGAGAAGTCTATAGAAGAAAAAATATTCCTAAATAGATAGCAGAAATTACTAACTGTATGCCCATCATCGGTAATCCATACTTAAGGAAAGTATGAAAAGAAATTTCTTTGCCGTGTTGTTCTGCAATACCTGCGGCGACAATATTAGAAGATGCACCGACTAAAGTACCATTACCGCCTAGAGTTGCACCAAACATCATGGCGTAGAATAAGGGTAACACTTCGGGAGGAAATTGCCCTGCAAAATTTGGATTAAGTACTTCAGTCCCCACTAACCCTACATTCACCAAATATTCTTTTAATAATGGTACCATTGCCACCACTAACGGAATATTCGGCACAACACTAGATAATAGTCCTACGGTGAATAGTAGCACGATCGAACCTAAAAAAATATTTTTGCCTAAAATAAAAGCCAGTAATCCCGACAAGACACTAATAACCCCTGTTTTTTGTAAACCTCCAATTAAGACAAAAATGGACATGAAAAAAATCAAAGTACTCCAATCCACATCCTTGAGAATATTATGAACCGTGTCAATTTTACTATGATGAGCTAATAATAAAGCCAATGCTGCCCCTAATAATGCCACAGCCGCAGGAGAAATAGGAGTTGATAAAGAATCCCCGATGATAAAAAATGTCAGTACAAAAGCCATAATTAACGCTCCTAATGCTAACATTCTGGGATGATTAACCTTGGGGTGAGGTAAATCTTCAAGGTGTGTAAAATTCGTCTGCCAAACATTGCGGAATAAAAAGGGAGTAACTACAGCGACACTAATTACTGCGATGACTCCTCCTATACTTAACCGTTGTAAATAGTCAAGAAAACTCATGTTAATAGCATCTCCTACGATAAAAGTAGCAGGATCACCCACTAAAGTCATTAATCCTGCACTATTTGCCACAAAAACCATTAAAATCAGCAATGGCACAAAATTAACCCCGATTTCTTCCGCTAGGGGAGGAATTAAGGGAGCAAGCAACATTACTGTTGTAGCGTTTGGTAAAACCGCACAAATAGGAGTAGTAATGGCAATAATACCTAATAACAGTACTTTTCCTCTACCTTTTGCAATTAATACCATTTGAGTCGCTAAATACTCAAATATTTTTGTAGGTTCAAATGCTCTAACTAATACCATTACCCCGAAAAATAAAACCAGAGTAGCGTGACTTCGGGCGATATATTCGATCGATTCTGTTAAAGTTAAAGTATGGGTAAAAATGAGAATTAATGCACCCAATAAAGCTGCGATCGTCAAATGTAACTTTTCGGTCATAATTAGTCCAATTACAACCACAAAAACCGATGCGGCGATGATACCAGATAGATCAGTCATAAGCTATGATAATGAGTAAAATATTAGTTAATAAAGTTTGATATTTGATCAGTTATGGGATTACACAAACCATTTGACTTCTCCAGAAAAAAATTTTTATTGCTTCTTAGGGGTTGAATATTATTAAACTTTTAAAGAGTTTTAACCCTTATTTCAGTAATTTTTCGAGATGCCTATGGAGTAATCACAAAATATTTATACAAAGACTTAACCCCATCAATTTATCTTTCAAAAGCTGATAATTTAGTAGGGAAAATAGAGCAATAATTAGGAAAAAAATTGCTTCAAAAATTGTGATATAAACAAATAAAATTAATGGGAAAACATATAACTAATAAACCTCAAATTCAAAAAGGATGATCAATGAAGAGTTTGGTCAATAGGAATACCTAAATGAATTTGTAGCATTAAAAATGCTCATTCTTTAGTCTCCTCTCAATGCCTACGAGGTTAGCTGACGGGCTAGAACTGAGAGATGTTCTTTTCTGGTATAATCCCAAAAATAAGCCCCTAAATTGGTTCCCCCGCTTCCGTTTTATTGGAACTAGGCTGACTGACTCTATAAAATTAATGTCGATTATAACGTATCGATCGAGATTTGGGTGTATTCGTTGACACAAATTAATAAATTCACTACATGAGAAGATTATCGGTACTGAAATTACTCCATTGAGATAAAATATCCCCTCTTTCTGTCTGCTTGTCTTCCTGTCTTGTTTTTACCGACAGGAAATGACTTTGAGCTTATCCTTCAGTCACAACTCTTTGAGTAATCATTCTTAAACCATCACCCCGAATTAAGATGACAGAATACCAATGATTATCAGAATTAGGAGGTAATTTCACTCGTTTAAAAATGCCTCCTGCGGATAAAGAATCTAACTCTAAACTGGAGGGATTAAGGTATAAATCAGGGGTAATTTTGTCTTGTAATGCCGCCCCTAAAATTAGATCAGAACCGATGGGATCTTGTAAAATAACGTCAAAATCAAACTCTTGACCCGATCGAACTCTTTGGGGTAAATTAATTGTTACATTAGGGGGATTTTCTCCAGAGGTT
This sequence comes from Geminocystis sp. CENA526, assembly GCF_050753365.1. Lineage (NCBI taxonomy): Bacteria > Bacillati > Cyanobacteriota > Cyanophyceae > Chroococcales > Geminocystaceae > Geminocystis > Geminocystis sp. CENA526. The sequence goes on along the minus strand of NZ_JBLZFY010000033.1, from coordinate 11,132 downwards.
ACTTCTGTTTTTTCGGTTAAAATTCTTTGATTAATTAACTGATTATTTTTAAAATATTGTTCTGATTTAATTTGAGAATTAATTGTAAATTTTTTGCCACTAATGTTATAAATACCTTGTATATTAGTGATGGTAGTTGCCACTAATTGATCATTATCTCTTCGCCAAGATTCGATCGAGGTGGTATATTTTAACTCATCGTACCTTTCCCAAACACTTTTTAAAGAAGAGATAAAAGTTTCATAATTTAAACCATCTTGATTAGTAAAATTAGGAGAAATATTAGCTTCAATTAAGTTTAAATCTCGATTATTTGCCCCTAAATCTATTTTAGAAATAATTTCTGAAAGTTCAGATGGAGGATTATTTGATTGAGCAGAGACGGGATTAAATTTAGTAACAGAAAAGGATAAACTTAGGATGGCTAATAATAATAGAAAGGGTAATTTTTTTTTCATAAAAAATATTTAATTTGGAGATTTTTACTTTTACTTAAAATCTATGATAGTTCAAAATTAGCAGTAACATTCTGTACATCATCTAAAGATTCAAGGGTATCCATAAGACGCAATAAGTATTTTATTTGTTCTTCATCAGTAATTTCCACTGTGTTATTGGGTATCCATCGCCATTCTAACTCTTTGACTGCAAAATGATGCTCTTTTAAAAGACTACCTAAATTCTCTAATTCCGTCACTTCGGTAAAAACTTCCGCCCCTTGATAGTCTTCTTCTTGTATAATTTCATAACTATCAGCATTTGCCAATAGACAAGTCTCAAGAAGTTTATCTTCTTCTACTTCTCCTTCAATGATAGCAACCCCTTTTTGATCAAACATCCAACTAACACAACCCGTTTCTCCTAGATTACCGCCATTTTTACTAAAAGCAGCGCGAATATCCGCCGCCGTGCGATTACGGTTGTCTGTCAAGGCTTCTATCAACACCGCTACGCCCCCAATACCATAACCTTCATATCTGATTTCTTCTAAAATACTATCATCATCAGAGTAAGTTCCTGCACCCTTAGCAATGGCTCGATCGATGTTATCATTAGGAATACCACAGGCTTTAGCTTTTTCGATGGCTGTGCGTAACTGAAAATTGCCTTCGGGATCAGGTAATCCATTACGAGCCGCCACAATAATAGCACGAGAAAGTTGAGTGAAAGTCTTACCTTTTTTTGCATCAACCCTCGCTTTTTGTCGTTTAATATTTGCCCATTTACTATGTCCAGCCATTCTTTTTAATAGTCAATAATTAATACTGAATAGTGAATAATTGATAGCTCATTATTTTATCACTTACCTTAATTTTGAGCAAAATATTCATCAATAATTAACTCAATTAAATTTTGATAAGGTATATTTTTTTTACTTGCTTCTTCTTTTAAAAAAGAAAATTTTTTTTCTGTTAACTCCAATGGAATTTTAACTTTTATTGATTTTAAAACTAATTCTTCAGGAGAAGGTAAAAAGTCTTCCATAATTTCACCAAATTCTAAATCTTCATCCGTGTATTTTATAGTATTGTTCATATAGTTTTCTTCCTTTTCGCCAATAACCAGCACCTTAATCGATCGAGCTTAATGATATGATTTTAACTTAATTGCGCTACGGTGACTTTATCTAAAAGAACATCATTAGTTAATAAATCTTCTACGGTGATTTTCAACGATCGATCTTCATCCACTATAAATAATACCTTAATTCGATCGACCCCCGGAGTGCCTTGAGGATTTAATTGGGCGATGGTTTTTCCTCCTTCGCTATCGTTGAGAGGTTGTACGGTTTTCTCCCCTGATGTTAAATTACGGGTTATGAGTCGATCACCATCGAAATATACTTCAGTACTGGTGTTCGCTTCCCCTAACTCGCCGATGATTAATTCAATACTGGGTTGATTTTCTACGGATGCGCCTAAAGTTAATTCTACGGGGTTATTCATGGGGTAAGGTTGCCCACTGGGGATAATTGTATGCCAATCGTGGCGTTTTTGACGGCGATTCCAATACCGAATACCGTAACTATGGTAAAGAAAATCTTTGACTTGTAATCCTTGTTCTAATTTTAATGCCCCAAGGGCAATAGCGGAAAAAGGTCGATCGTTTTTAATTTTTTCGACTGAGAAATATTTTTGTAACCAATTCTGCACGGCGGGAATTTGCCCACTGCCTCCCACTAACAAAACTCGATCGATATTAATGGTGTCTATACCGTTTCTTTTTCCCTGTTGTAAGACGTTTTCCATTAATTGATCTAATTTGTCAAAAAATTGATTTTCGGTCAGTATTTGCTCAAATTTTGCCCTGTCTAGCCGTAAATCATAAGTCTCAAGGGTTCGATCGTTAAAAAATACTTCCTGTGCTGATAATTCCGTCGATAATTTGATTTTCAATCTTTCTGCGAGTCGAGTGGTAAGGGAAGATTTGACAACTCCTTGATTATGGTGGAAATAGTCAAGTATCCAATTATCTAAATCACTACCCCCTAACTGCATTCCTGCTTTAGCGATGACTTTCGCTAGTTTGGTTTTTTGTGCGGAATTTTGCCCTAATAATTTCTCTCCCCATTTCAAAATAAAGCCTTGGGGTTGACTACTTTTTCCTAAGTCTAATTCTACCAAAGATAGATCGATCGTACCACCGCCAAAATCCACCACGAGGAGACAATCATCATTTTCACTACCATAACCCAAAGCCGCCGCCGTTGACTCATCCAGAATCCTGACTTGATTAATATTCCACTGCTGACAAATTCCTGTTAACCAATGACGATAACTCTCAAAACTATCTACTGGCACAGTGATAATCAAACTATCTGGAGTCTGCCCTAATTGGGTTAAAATACCATTAATAAACCATTGTCCAATTTGTTCAAAGGTGATATTTTTCTCGTCAATTTGGGGTAAAAATCCTTGAATTTGCGCACCAATACCCCGTTTAAAGTTACGAAAATAACGAGGATTATTCGTCACATCTAAACCCTTATCTCTCACTTTTTGCCCAATCATAACCTCTCCTTCTTGAGCATTATTGATATATAACAAAGAGGGTATCAAAGGGGGATTAGTTTGAGCAATACTAGGAAGTTTAATTATTTCACCCTCTCCCGTAGTAGGATTAATGCGACTAATAACAGTATTACTTGTGCCAAAATCAATTGCGATCGTCATTTAGTGAATTTAGATAATAAATAAAAAATTTTCTACTTCGCCATAACATTTTATCTTAAACAGTATTATCATCGCTTATAGAGTTCGATCAAATCTTACCGTAAAACCTTAACATTGATGTCTATTTCTTGTGGTTAAGTTTTTTTTTAATTGTCGAGTTGTCACTTAAAACCTGTTGTAACTCTGTTTAACTATTTTCAATCCTTAATTGAAAGAAGAGTTTGGCAGTTGTGATAGAATAAGATTATTTATTATGAAAAATTATATGACAATCGACTATCAATTAATTATCGAAGAATTAAAACCAATTAAAATAATTCAAGAAGCTGAAAAAATTAAACAATTATCGTTAGATTACTATTATTTTAGCCCTATTTTAGAAAAACAATTAGGAGAAAAAAAAGCTGATTTAGTAGTAATTCCTAACACGGAAGAAGACGTTTTAAAAGTAGCTCAAATTTGTGTAAAATATAAAATTCCTTTAACAGTAAGGGGAGCAGGTACGGGAAATTATGGACAATGTATTCCTCTCAATGGAGGCATTGTTTTAGACATGAGTGAAATGAAAAAAATTAAGTGGATAAAATCAGGGGTTGCTTGTGTAGAAGCTGGTATTAAAATTAGTGTTTTAGAGAAGGAAACTAAAAAACATGGTTGGGAATTGAGAATGATTCCTTCTACTTATAAAATAGCTACTTTAGGGGGATTTTTTGGTGGCGGTAGTGGTGGGATTGGCTCAATAAATTATGGGCAATTAAAAGATAGAGGAAACCTTTATCGAGTTAAAGTTATTACTTTAGAAGATGAGCCAAAAATTATCGAATTAAAAGGAGATGAAACCAGACAAATTAATCATGCCTACGGTACAAACGGCATCATTACCGAGTTAGAAATTCCCCTTGCTCCTAGTTATAATTGGTTAGATGTAATTGTGACTTTTCCAGATTTTATCAAGGCTTTAAAGTTTGGTCAAGAGTTAGCTGATAGTGATGGAATTGTCAAAAAACTTGTTAGTATTCAGGCAAAATCTATCGTTAAATATTTTAGCTCTCTTAAGCCTTATTTTGAGAAAGAGCAAGATTGTGCTTTATTAAGTGTAGATGAAAACTCTCTTTTTTCTTTACAAGAGTTAGTTAAACAATATGATGGAGAGATTATTTATCAACAGAATTTATCAAACATTAATCATGTTAATTTAATTGAGTTTACATGGAATCATACCACTTTTCATGCTCGAAATATTGATCCGACTATTACCTATTTACAAACCTTCTTTTTTACTATAGAAAAAGTAGAGCAAATGTATAAATATTTTGGAGATGAAGTCATGATGCACATTGAGTTTTTGAGAGTAGCGGGAAAGGCTATTCCTGCTGGTTTACAGTTAGTCAAATTTTCCACTGAAGAAAGATTAAATGAAATCATCAAATATCACGAAGATAATGGTGCTTTTATTGCTAATCCTCATACTTATATTTTAGAAGATGGTGGCAGAAAATCGATCGAACCTGAACAACTTAATTTTAAGAAAAAAGTCGATCCTTATGGTTTAATGAATCAGGGTAAAATGCGATCGTGGAAATAAATAGAAATTGCTTCATAGTATTGTGATTAAGGGAGGTAATGGGTAATAGATAAAGTAATGAAAATGGAGATTGCTTCGTTACCTCGCAATGACAAAATAGTCTATTGAATTTTTTTGGGAGAAGCATTAATTAATACTCTTAAATATTCCTCCGCAATAATTTGTGGTGTATAATTAGTTTCTAATGTTTTTCTAGCATTTTTGCCCATTTTTTCTGCTAAGTCGGAATTTTGACTCAATTCACGAATAAAATTAGCTAAACCTTTACTATCTCCATTATCAAAACCCTTTCCCCATTTATCTTGTGTAATTAATTGTCTTAAATAGGATGTGGGAGGAGAAATAACCGCAACGGGTTTACCTACCGCTAAAGCGGAATAAAGTTTACTTGGTGCAACTAAAGTTTCAAAACCTTCCGCAACACTAACTAAGGATAAGTCACAGGCAGTTAAAGAAAAGGTTAAATCTTGTTTCTCCTGATAGGGCAGAAAAATACAATTATTTAGTTGTAGTTGATTAACTTGTTGTTGCAGATAAGCTAATTTATCACCATCCCCAATAAAAACAAATTGAATTGGCTCATTTTGTAATTGTTCGATCGAATCGATGATTGTAAGCATATCATGGCAACGTCCCATATTACCCGAATAAAGAACGGTAAACTTATCCACTAAACCATATTTTTGGGCAAACCAATTATCACTTTTTATCATAGGTTTGATCAAATAAGGATCACACCAACTATGAATTACAGATATTTTATTTGTTACCAGAGGATATTGTTCAGCAATCCGAGCTTTCATGCTATCACTTAAAACGATGATTTGTCGAGATTCTTTCCACATCTGATGATTCATCCATAGCCAAAATTTGCTTAACCAATGATGACGAGAAATCACCCCTAAGTTAATGGCAATATCAGGATAAAGATCATAAATTAAACATACATAAGAAATTTTACCAAAACAAATTCGATTAACTAAATAAACAGCGACTTGCAAAAAAGGAGGTGCTGTCGTCAGTAAAAAAACGTGGTGACGAAAAGAATTTCGCAGAATATGAAGAAAAGCCCTAATAGTAAATATAAGCCCTTTGAGGGTTTTTCCTCGTATGCGATTTGACCATAGTTGACTAACCCTCGATCGTTGTATTCTTAAATTACCACGATTTTCTTTAGTTGGGGCTGATTCGATCGAATAAGCGTAGCTTGGTTGTCCAGTAAAAACTTCTACTTTTTGTATTTCGGGATATTGTTGTAAATACAAAGAAAGTTCCTCTATCAACTGCCCTGTAGCAGCGTAATCAGGAGGGAAAAATTCGGTAATAATACAAATTTTGAGCAAAATAGGAAAAAATTGAATTAAATATTTTTAAAACACGAACACTACAAGAGACGTTTTTAATTATTCATTTTGTAATTTAGATATAGCATTTTTTTTATTATGGGGTATATTTTTTTATTGCATCTTGCCTTTCAATGACAATTTTTGTACCTCACTAAAACAAGAATTGCTATAAGGTGATGTCTAGTAATAAATATACCCATATGATTCCTCCTCCTTAACAAACGAGGAAATAATAAAGAAGATTGGTAAATTTTTTGTGGGAAATCGCCTAAGAGATTTAATCATAGAGAAAAGCCAATAGTTTTTTTGTAATCGATAGTATTAAATCGATTGTTGTCTAATTTTTAATTACTTTGTTTGCCCAAAAAAAACTCATATGTTGTATTCTTAATAATATCCTAAAGTTGCTGATATTACTATCGTATAAATACTGAAATTTTTATTTTTCCTCGTTTGACATGAAAATAGGAAAACTCTTCTACAATATTTCTAATAAATTGATAGTAATCATCGATATAAATTTTCATTTATATAGTTTAAGTATTTTCAAAATACAAAGGTTATAAAAATTTCATAGTATTAGATTCGATCGTAATCAAAGTAAAGATTCTAAGAGCTTTTTATTATTAATTTAAGATACTTAATGTAGAAAAGTAAAAAAGAAAATACTAAAGCAAAAATTGTCAAAAGTGTAAAATTGATTTGATAAAATTATTTGCTTAATTGACTTCGATTTGACATACAATTATAGATTAGGAGTTCCGTATTTGTACGAAAAATCAAAGTAAAACAACACTAAAATTGGGTCAATTGTTTACGATCGATATTCATAATGTCATAATTACCGAGTACCCGTAAAGTTTTAGTGACGGTAGCCAATTCTTGTAAAGCAGACTGAATAGAAGATTGAGAGGTGTTTCGGGCTAAATCCACAAAAAATAAATACTCCCCTAACGATCGTTTTGTAGGGCGTGACTCGATCTTAGTTAAGTTTATCTGTTGATTAGCAAAAATCTGTAACGGTTTTACCAAAACTCCGGGTATATTGGCTTGAAAAGAAAATCCTAATGAGACACAATCGCCGTGATCATGCTTATCTCGACTTACTACCCAAAAACGAGTACAATTATCAGGATAGTCATTGATATTGTCTTCTCGAATGGGTAAATTATACAAATGCGCTGCCCTAGAAGATGCGATCGCACCCGATGAAGGCTCATGACTAAGATGATGTAAGGCTTCCGTGGTGGAATTAGCAGGAATTAATACCGCTTGAGGAAGGTTTTTTTCTAGCCACTTTTGGCACTGCGCTAAGGCTTGGGGATGAGAATAAACGGTTTTGATGTCAGCGTTAGATGATGCTTTGGATAATAAATTATGGACAATGGGAATAGTTATGCCTTGTTGAATGTGTAAACCTTCTAATTCCCAAAGAGTATCTAAAGTTATCGCCACTGTACCTTCTATGGAATTTTCTACAGGTACGATCGCCATATCCGCCTTACCTTCTGTTAAAGTGCGTAAAGTTTGAGAAATACTAGGAATAGGGATTAACTGTGATTCTATACCTTGAGTATCTTTTAAATATTGAGCATAACATAAAGTAGCAACTTCGGAATAAGTACCATTAGGTCCTAAATGGGCGATAATTTTTGTCATATTTAAACCATAATTAAGAATTAAGAATGTAGAATTAAGAATTAAGACTTGGGCAATGATTAAAATATTATGTCATGGTAGGGTACTTTGCGTTAAGAGGTAAGCTAAAACCCATTGAACTTGCATTTTTTATGGTTAATGAGCGTAGTCGAACTATTAATCTTTCAAAATAAATCAAACTTTTGCCTTTTCCCTCTCTTAATCAGATGATTTCGATACCTCTAACTTTATTAAAATTAATGAATAAATCGTTTTGGTTTCAGAAAATAGTTATATCGTATAAGTAGAGCATATCTTTAATTATTTTTTAGTCGTAGTAATTTGAAAATCTTTGAGACTATTTTTTGTGATTGGTGGGCAATGTCCATCCTACAAGCAAATGAAAATAAAGGCGATGCTTAAGAATAAGATTTAATTAAATTAGGGGAATCAATATGATACAAGATGATGAGTTGAGAGAAATTTACAAAACCTCTAGTCAAGAACATTTAGAAAGAATGGAAACGGGTTTATTAGAGTTAGAGAAAAACCCCCATGAGTTAGATTCGATCGAAGAATTATTAAGAGAAGCCCATAGTTTGAAAGGGGATTCCCGTATCGTAGAGGTAGAATCCGTTGAAAATTTAGCCCACTCCATAGAAGATATTTTAGGGGATATTAAAAAACATGAATTGACTTTAACACCTGAAATTGGCGATCGACTTTATGAAACTTTAGATGCTATGAAAAAATTAGTTCATGAAGCCGTTACCAATGAACCCAGTGGCATTGATGTAGAATTAACTTTAAATACTCTCATATCTAGTGTTTATGGTGAAGATAACTCCATTCCTAATGGGTTAGAAATACCTATCACTATCACTGAAATTGATCCGACTCCTGTTTATATTGAAGATGAAGAATTAAAGGAAATTTACGCAGTAACAGGGATTGAACACGTTGAAAACATACAATCAGCCTTAGAAGATTTAAAAAATCATTGGGATAATTACGATCGATTTGACTATTTATTGCGAGAATTACATAGCTTGAAAGGGGATTCTCGTTTGATGGGAGTAGAAAGTGTTGAAGTAATTTGTTCGGCATTAGAACAAATAATGAAGATGGCACAACAAGGGGAATTAGAAATCGATGCCTACCAAAATATCATGTATCCTCGTCTCAAAGACACCTTGCACGGTATCAAAGAATTGATTTTTGAGAGTACTACTGGTAAACCTAGCGGTATTAATCCCAATAGTCTATTACAGATTTTGAAGTTTAGTAACGGTAATGCTGATACTGATTCTTTTGAGGAATTTTCACCAGAGGTAGAGAATATGATGGAGTTAGATTCGATCGATATGATGGAAGAAGAATCTCCCGAAATTACCATTGATATAGTACCAGAAACCCCTTCCATTCAAGAAACTCCTCCCCCTGCACAAACTCAAATAATCAAACAATCAACTCCTGAAATTAAAAAACAACCTCCAAAACGGGAGACAAAATCAGGGAATAACGGCAATAAAAAGGAAGAACCGTATAAAATCGATACTATTCGGGTGGAAACTCGTCATTTAGACTCCTTAATGACTCAAACGGGAGAATTAACCGTCACCAAGATCAGAATAGCTCATTTTGCCTCTCAAATGGAACAGATAGTCAACCTTTGGGAAGACTGGAAAATGAATAAAATGCAGAATCGTTATCGTCAGGTAAATAGTTATACAGGAGAAAATGACACCTTTGAAAATCGCATCGAAGCCTTAATTCAAGATTTAAAAAGTTCAGCCCATGATAATAGTACAAGGTTAGAGTTAATTGCGGATCAATTAGAGTCCAAAATCAAAACCTTACGTTTACTGCCTTTGTCTAATGTGTTTAGCTTCTTTCCTCGTTTAGTTAGAGATTTGTCGAAACAGGAAAACAAAGAAGTCGAATTAGTCATTCAAGGGGAGGATACAGTCGCAGATAAATATATCTTAGAACTAATTAAAGATCCCCTTTTACACATGATTCGTAATAGTATTGATCATGGTTTAGAAACTCCTGAAGAACGAATTAACGCAGGAAAACCCGCCCAAGGTACGATCGTACTTAAAGGTTATCAGACTTCTACCAATATTTTCATCGAAGTTCAAGACGATGGTAGAGGTTTAGACATGGAAAAAATCAAGGAAACGGCTTTAAGAAGGGGGTTATACCGCCCTGAGGAGTTAGCCTCCATGACAAGAAGTCAAATTCAGGCTCTAATTTTTGAACCGGGGTTTTCTACTCGTACTTTTATCACCGAAGTATCAGGCAGAGGAGTGGGTTTAGATGTCGTCAAAACTAACATTGAAAGACTAAAAGGTTCGATCGAAATCATTTCCGAAACAGGAAAGGGTACAACCTTCCGTCTCCAACTAGGCACAACTTTAGCCACCGCTAACGTTTTATTAGTCAAGATTTTTGGCATTACCCACGCCATCCCCATTGAATTTGTGGAAACTTCGTTGTTAGTATCTCCTGACGAAATTTTCTCCATTGAAGGGCGACAAACCATCAACTTTGATAACTCGGCGGTATCCGTAGCTTTCTTGTCCGAATTGTTAGAGTTAGGAGTTTCTCAGGAAAACAAAAACACCGTTCATAATAGTATTCCTTGCGTATTAATTCGTATCGGGAAAGAACAATTTGGCTTATTAGTGGATGAAGTAACGGATACTCAGGATGTAGTAATTAAACCTCAAAGTAAACTCTTAAGAAGGGTGCGCAACGTCAGTGGCTCAACTATTCTCGGCACGGGAGAAGTCTGTACCATTCTCAATCCCCAAGATTTACTTTCTTCTATCCAAAAACGCAATTTAACGGGTAAAGTTGCTCGTAATGTGGATGCCGAAAAAGCGCGCGATCGAGCTACCATCTTATTAGCAGAAGATTCGATCGCCACTCGTACCCAAGAAAAACGCATTTTAGAAGGTGCAGGATTTGAAGTTGTTACAGCCGTTGACGGCTTAGACGCATGGCACAAAATCAAAACCCGTAAATTTGATGCGGTGGTTTCCGATATACAAATGCCTAACCTCAACGGTTTAGAGTTTACCACTAAAATCAGACAAGATCACCAATTTAGTGAACTACCTGTTATTTTAGTATCTTCTCTTGCCTCCGATGACGATCGAAAACGGGGTGCAGAAGCAGGGGCAAACGCTTATATTATCAAAGGTAAATTTAATCAAGACATCTTGATTGAAACCATCCAAAGACTAATTTAGGGGTTACTGAAAAAGTATTGTGATGAAGGTAGCCAAGAGGCAAAAGCAATAAGCAATGTAGGGGTTTAATATATTAAACCCACCCCCATCAAAAAAATATAATTATTTCTTCCCCCTCTTCCCCCTCTTC
>NZ_JBLZFY010000032.1:0-40864 GCF_050753365.1 Geminocystis sp. CENA526 | reverse complement strand
TTTAGCATTATAAATGAGTAATTTTAAAAAGAATTAAGTAAATTTTTGTTAACTGTTGTTAGCCCTTTCAAAATTTTCATCTCCACTCATAGCAGGTGGCAATACATTATATTTGAACCGTGCTTTTCCCACATTGAGAATCGTGACAAAATAAACTAATAATGCTGAAACTGTGATGATACTTGCACCTAATAACATTTTTTTACTTTCATTTATCTTTATTTTCAGTGAATATTATAACTAAACCTCTTTATCGGCGGTTATATTAAAATATGTTTCAAGTTTTCAATATCAAAATGTTAAGATTGCTATGGGGTATTAAGTTTTTGTAACAAAAGATACAGTTTTTCTTTTTTTTGCTATTATGGAAATAGATAAAAGTAAATAATAATTAATTAATTTAAAAAAGGGGTATAAAAAAATGATGAATATTGCTCGTAAAAATCAAATGAGTGCTAATGCAGGACAAGCCTATAAAGACAGTTTACGCAAAAATTTAGAGCATCGTTTAGAAGTTGCCAGAAGTCAAGGGGATCAAAAATTAATCGAACAGTTGGAAAGAGAAGCCGCTTATTTACATTTGAATTAAGTTTTTAACTTGTTTAAAAGATAATGCTTTTTTAGAGTCAGTCAGTGGGGGGAAACCCCTTTTTTTTTTTGATAAAAAACTAAGCAGAAAAACACAAAATACAAATCTTACACTATGGTATAAGTAATTGGACAAAATTAATTTCAGAAGGCAATGAGCTTAATTGTCTATTTTCGATATTCTTACAATAAGAAACACTGTAAATAATTTTGTCTATCTACCTAGTAACTCCAAAACTATTACCTATTACCTATTACCTATTATCTATTATCTATTACTTCTCTTCATCAAAATACTTTTTCAGCACCCCGTAATTAATTGCCCACAGACTTATATTCATATCTTCATCATTTTATGTTGCACTCAGATTTTTCCAACATAGGGAAATGTTATCGCAAAAAAACAAAATTTCCATAACTGCAAAACTAGCTATTATGATTAGAACAATATTAAAAAAGTTTAAATATCAAGAATTAAATGCCTACAACTATAACTTCTGATCAAGTTAATCAAATTGTTCATAACTTACATCATGATCCTTTTGAAATACTTGGTTGTCATCTTCTTTCAGAAACCAATAATCAAAAACTATGGGTAGTAAGAGCATATTTACCGAAAGCGACTAGCGCTTCTGTGGTGATTCCTGATAGCCGTCAAGAGTATGAAATGCGATCGAACCATCACCCTAATTTTTTCGAGTGCGAAATCGAAGCGGAAGAATTAAATAGTTATCAACTGCGCGTCAAAGAAGGAGATCACGAAAAAGTCATTTATGATCCCTATCAATTCAAGGAAGGACAGTTAACCGATTTTGATATACACTTGTTTGGCGAAGGAAATCATCATCGTATTTATGAGAAACTAGGTGCTCACGTTATTGAACAAAACGGCGTAAAAGGGGTTTATTTTGCGGTATGGGCGCCCAATGCAAGAAACGTATCAGTATTAGGGGATTTCAACTGTTGGGATGGACGAGAGCATCAAATGCGCAAACGCCAAAACATGATTTGGGAACTCTTTATTCCCGATCTTAACTATGGCACTCATTATAAATATGAAATCAAAAATTGGGAAGGGCATATTTACGAAAAATCTGATCCCTTTGGATTTTATCAAGAAGTACGCCCCAAAACCGCTTCGATCGTCGCTGATTTAGACTCTTATCAATGGAATGATCAAGAATGGCTCGAAAAAAGACGAAATACCGATCCCCTCACTCAGCCTGTTTCTGTGTATGAAATGCACTTAGGCTCATGGTTGCACACTTCGATCGAAGAACCTGTAAAACAATATGGTAAAACTGCCGAAATCGTACCCGTATCCGAATTAAAATCATCAGCCCGATTTTTAAACTACTATGAATTTGCCGAAAAATTAATTCCCTACGTCAAAGAATTAGGTTATACCCACATTGAATTATTACCCGTAGCGGAACATCCTTTCGATGGCTCATGGGGTTATCAAGTAACAGGTTATTACGCCGCCACCTCTCGCTACGGCAGTCCTGAAGATTTAATGTACTTTATCGATAAATGTCACCAAGAAGGTATTGGAGTTATCGTGGACTGGGTACCCGGACATTTTCCTAAAGACGGTCATGGTTTAGCCTTCTTTGATGGTACACATTTATTTGAACATGAAGATCCTCGCAAGGGTGAACACAAGGGTTGGGGAACGTTAGTATTTAATTATGGGCGTAACGAAGTTCGTAACTTTTTGGTAGCAAATGCTTTATTTTGGTTCGATAAATACCATATTGACGGTATTAGAGTTGATGCCGTTGCCTCTATGCTTTATTTAGATTACGATCGAGAAGATGGAGAATGGGTGACAAACCAATACGGCGGTAGAGAAAACATCGAAGCAGTGGAATTTTTGCGCCAAGTCAATGGTACTATCTTTAATTACTTCCCCGGTATCCTTTCGATCGCCGAAGAATCGACCTCATGGGCAATGGTATCTCGCCCCCCTTATATGGGCGGTTTAGGCTTCAACATGAAATGGAATATGGGCTGGATGCACGATATGCTCGATTACTTTAGCATGGATCCTTGGTTTCGCCAATTCCATCAAAATAGTATCACCTTTAGTATGTGGTATCATCACAGTGAAAACTATATGTTAGCTTTATCCCACGATGAAATCGTACACGGTAAGAGCAACATGATTGGCAAAATGCCGGGGGATGAATGGCAAAAATTTGCTAATATGCGTACTCTTTTCAGTTATATGTTTGCTCATCCGGGTAAGAAAACGATGTTTATGAGCATGGAATTTGGACAATGGAGTGAGTGGAATGTCTGGACAGACTTAGAATGGCATTTATTACAATACGAAAAACATCAACAACTCAAAAAATTCTTTGCTGACATCAACACCCTTTATAAAAATGAATCAGCCTTATACGAATTAGATTTTGAGGAAGAAGGTTTCCAATGGATTGACTGTAGCGATAATCGTCATAGTGTCGTTGCCTTTTTACGTCGTGGCAAAAACGGTGAATTTATCGTCATTGTTTGTAACTTTACTCCTCAACCCCATAGTCATTATCGTATTGGCGTTCCCCAAGAAGGATTCTATAGCGAAATCTTTAACAGCGATTCTCGTGATTACGGTGGTAGCAATATGGGGAATTTAGGCGGTAAATGGACAGAAAAATGGTTCTTCCATAACTATCCTGATTCTCTTGATTTGTGCTTACCTCCCCTTGGTGTTTTGATGTTAAAACTTGATTCAAAAACCACTAATTCGATCGACTCCCACAGCTAAAAAGTAGGGTGGGCATAGCCCACCACAGCTCATCTAAAAATTTTTTCAAAAAACCCTTGCCAATCATCAAAAAATTAGTTATATTATATAAGTGACGAAAGTCAGGCAGGATAGCTCAGTTGGTAGAGCAGAGGACTGAAAATCCTCGTGTCGGCGGTTCAATTCCGCCTCCCGCCATAACCAATTGATAAGCATTTCAACTTTTTCATCTAAAAATTGGTGGATTCATAAATATACTAAACAACCAAAATTTAAGAAGAAAGGACATCAGGATAGCTTCTATAATGCCTCTTTCAAAAAGAGTTTATGAGTGTGAAAATTGCGGTTAAGGGATTGTTGAGTAAAAAAGGATAAAATTAAGTAAAGATTTGGGAGTTTGTGGTACGATCGATGGCTGGAGGGATAATTATTGCTTTGCTTTTAGCGTTTGCTCGTTATCTTTTTTTTTCCTAATGTAACTTTATGATTTGTTTTTATTAAAAGAAAAATACCCCGATTTAATGGTAGTTTGATTCATTTTACTATCATAATCTAATAAGTACTCCAGTGCGATCGATTCTTTTTCTCGTAAAAAATTTACCTCTGCTTCTCCGATTTCTGTATCTGTAGAAAGTAATATCACTTGGTGCGATGCTGTGGGAAAATATCGATCGATTAAATTATGACGATGGGATGAGTCTAAACGTCCCAATGGAGTATCAATAGCCACAGGAAGATTCTTCTCAGATACCCTTGCTAATCCCCATAATAAAGCAATGGCAAGAAGTTGTTTTTCTCCAGCAGAAAGACGATTTTTAGGTAACAATAAACCGTTATTATCATATAAACTTAAAGCAAAACTTTCCGTAGAAATAACCACTTTTCCCACAAAATTAGACTTATGAAGTAGATAACGAAAACAGTTAGTAACTTCTGACTCTAATTTGTTTAATTTTCTGAGGGTTAATTTTTGTTGAAATAAACTCAAAGTTTGTTTAATTTTTGGCATTAATTCGGCGATATGTTTAGCCTGTTTTTGTTGAATATTATCTTCTCCATAATGACTTAATTTTTTTCTTACCTCATTGATTTTTTTCTCCACTGCCGTTAAGGTTTGTTTGATAGTGTGACAATTACTTTTTATTTGAACTAAAATTTTTTCTTCTTGTTTATATTTATTTTCTAATTGTTTATATTCTTGAGGAGAGTTAACGATTAACATTTTTTGCTCAAGGGTAATTAATTGTTTTTCTAACTGAGTTAATTTCACAATATTTTCCTTGACTTGATTTTGTTGAAAAGGCAGTAAATCATTAAGAATATGATTTAACTTTGGTAAGGTTATTTCATCGGCATCTAAATAAATCTTTTCTCCTTCTAATTGTTGACTTAAAAATCGATTTTCTTTCTCTAAAAAATTGGCAATTTGCTCATACTTATTTCCTTTTATCTCTAAAGTGTTGAGAAAATCTAACAATTTTTCATCTTTTTCTTGCCATAAACCTTGAGCATTTTTGATTTGAGTTAACTTAGATTCTTTTTCAATTTGTCTAATTAAGTCTATTAATAAATCTGAAATTAAACCTAAAGGAGTAACTTGAGTTGCTAAATGAATTAAACTTTTTTCAATCTCTACTATTTTTTTCTCTACGGACTCTTTTTCAATCCTAAGTTTTTCTTTTTCAGTGGCAATTTTACCTCCTATATCTCTAAGATTGCTAGAGGCTTCGTTATAATTTTTAGTAGCTAATTTTAATTTTTTTTCTTCTTCCGTTAACTCCTGTAATAAAGTATTTTTATTTTTTTCTAAATAAGCTAATTCTGCTTGAATATTCTCTAAGTTTTCTTCCTTTTCTTTGTTGTTATCAATATCTTTTTGTTTGCGACTAATTAAAATATCTAAATCGGTGATTAATTGAGTCGCTAATTCTAAACCTAATAAGGCTTTTATCGCTTTTTTAACATCATTAGTCGGCTCGTCTTGTTCCGCTAATTCTTTAACTTGTTCACCGTCAAATAAGAATAAATTAGATATACCTAAAGGCAAAAAATTTTCGATATATTCTTCCCAATTTTCTGTTAAATTAAGTTCAGGAAAATCTCCCTCAATAATTCCTAAATTATCATTTCCATCTCTTACATTTTTATCCCAATAACGGACTATTTTTAATTCTGTCCATTTTTCATTAACAATATGTTCAAATGTCAATTCTATTCTGGTTTTTTCTCCTAAGTCAATTTTGTTATTAATTGATTGAATTAAATATTCGTTATAACTTATATTATCTCGACTAGAAAAGCTCGATCGTTTGCCATAAAGTGCTAATCTAATAGCATCCATTAAAGTTGTTTTACCGCCTCCATTCATCCCCCCTATAAGTACGATCGGACTTTGATTTTCGGGATTTTCTGGCACTAAATTAATAATATTTTTACCTTTATAGGGACCAAAGTTTTCTAATATTAATTGTTTAAAAGTAATCATTCAAATTTGTATATTCGAGAAAATAAATAGTAGGCAAAAGGCAAGAAGCAAAAGGCAAGAAGCAACAGGCAAGATGCCTGTTTTACGGTAGCAAAATCATAAATTTTATCTCGAATTGAGATTACATCACCATCAATGATTGGCGGATAAAAAGATGTCATGGTATTTTCCTAGGGCAATTAAAGGGAAGTAATGACGATATAAATGATAGTTGATATAAAAATGCGCTGGAAAGCCTGTGCCTGTAAATTCTTTTTCTTCCCATGTGCCTTCATTTGTTTGTTGACTCAAAAGATATTCGATGCCCTTTTTAATACTATTTTCTGGTAAAAATTCGATCGAACTTCCCCCGTCTAATAAACCAATTAAAGCCCAAGCCGTTTGAGAAGCGGTGGATTTACCCTTACCTTTCAAAGCAGGATTTTTATAACTTTCGCAGGTTTCACCCCAACCACCATCGGAATTTTGACAACTAACTAACCAATTAATTCCTTTTTGGATAACATTTTTTTCGACTTTGGGCGCAATTACTGCTAAAGCCGATAAAACGCCTGATGTGCCGTAAATATAGTTTACACCCCAACGACCAAACCAGCTACCATCTTCCTCCTGTTGACGAATCAGATAACCAATAGCATTTTGCACTCTACTGGCACTCATAGGCAAGTCACAGCTTCCCACCGATTCTAATACTCTAGCAGTAATGTCCGCAGTAGCAGGATCAATCATGGCTTTTAAGTCAGCATAGGGGAGGTAATTTAACCAATTGGCATCATTATTAATATCAAATGCCGCCCAACCGTGATTATGACATTGCATCGACTCAACCCACCGTAAACAACGCAAAATCGCTTCCCGTTTCAGGTTTTCATCGGGTAACTGCAATTGATGTAAAGTCATCATTACCACACAGGAATCATCCATATCGGGATAAAAACGGTTTTCGTATTCAAACGCCCAACCTCCGGGTTTGCCATGAGGATTCTTAACCACCCAATCTCCATAATCAAAGATTTGTTTATCTAGTAGCCACTCTCCTCCCTTGACTAAATTGGGGTGATTTGGTGCAACTCCAGACTCTACGAGGGCGCGTAAACTCCAAGTTGTATCCCACACAGGAGAAACACAGGCTTGTACAAAATAATCATCATGGGTTTCTATGGCAAAATTTTCTACGGCTTGTAAACCTCGTGCTACCATAGGATCGTTAACGTGGTATCGTAAGGCTTTAAAGGCTAAAAGGGAGTTAAGCATAGCAGGAATAATACCTCCCCAATCCCCTGTTATTTCTTCTCTTTCGATAATCCATTTTTCAGCGACACGGATACTTTCATCTTTGAAGGGTACAAGATTCCAGTCTTCTGCTAGTTTAAATAGGTTGTCTAATTGTCCAAATATATCAGTCCAATCGCCATTACGGGGCATTTCGTAGATAACGTTTTCGATGCCTTCGCTGTATAACTCGTTTAATTTAATTCTCGGCTCGATGGCAAAAACGGGCTTTCGATCGAATACAATTAATAAGGGTACAGTGCTACTTCTTGCCCAACTAGACATTTCATAGATAGTAAAGAAGGGATTATTAGGCAATAACATAATCCAAGGTGGAATAGAAGGCACACCACGCCAATCATAACAACCGATTAAAGCAAGGTGAAACTTAGTGAAAATACGACTTTTGCTGATACCGCCTTTACTGAGAATAAATTTTTTTGCCCTTTCCAATGCACCATCATCGACACTAACTCCCAGTAATCTTAATGCCATGTAGGCTTCTACCGAAGTGCTTAAATCTCCGCCATCACCATAGTATAACTCCCAACCGCCATGACTACACTGTTTCGATCGAAGATAATGCTCAATTTTATGTAAAGGTTTTTGATTATCGATACCCCAAATTTTATAAAGCAAGACAGCTTCGGCGGTAATAGTAACATTAGACTCTAAATAGGCGCACCAATGACCATCATCTTGTTGTAGAGAGAAAAGATAATCTTGGGCTTTTTTAATCGCTGTTTCTGTGGTTAACCTGTCAATAGTAGAATTATTTGCAGTCATGGAACTAGAATTAAAGAATTATTTTATAATTTACCTAATTTTATCAACATTTGAGATCGATCGAACCTAGGTAGTTATTACTTCTTTCCTTTAAATGTATCCTAACCAATGAATGATTTTGCTTTAAAAATACCCTTATTAATTTCCCTTGGTGCGATATTAGGGGCATTAAGCCGTTATTATTTAACAATATATTTTGCTGACTATAGTAAACATTTTCCCTTTGGCACATTTTTTATTAATATTTCTGGTTGTTTTTTCATCGGTATTTTTGCCTTTCTGGTGCAAGAATCGATCGTATCTTCTCCATTTCAGTTATTATTTGTAACAGGATTTTTAGGCTCTTATACAACCTTTTCTACTTATATTCTCGAAAGTTCTAAATTGTGGAAAAATAGTCAAAAAAATCATAGTCTATTATATGGCATTGGCAGTGTTTTTATAGGAATTTTAGCTTTAGAAATAGGAATTAATTTAACTAAATTTATCTTCAAGTATATTTAATATTAAATAACTAAAAAATATAAAGTAGGGTGGGCAATGCCCACCACCAAATATAATTAATCTAAAATATAGGGTTTTTAAAAATTATGGTTCTTCTACTTTGAGTATGATAAATTATTAGAAAAAAATATCAATGAATAATAAAAAATTATTATTAACCTCATTAATTTTACTAAAACATCCCTTAATTAGAATACCTATAGCCATAAGTTTAGGCTCAATATTAGGGGCATTAATGCGTTATTATTTAATTCAGAATATCAATGAATGGTTACAGTATAACTTTCCCTTTAGTACCGTTATAATTAATATTTCAGGAGCTTTTTTAATGGGATTTATAGCACATTTTCACTTTAAAATGAATATGATTACCCATGATTTTCGTTATCTATTTATAGTCGGTTTTTTAGGCTCATATACAACTTTTTCTACCTATGAGTTAGAAACAGAAATTCTTTTAGAGAGAGGAAAATTATTACAAACTTCAGTTTATTGGTTAGGCAGTATAATCTTAGGAATTATTAGTTTTGAATTGGGTAACTTTTTAGCAATTAAATTTAGTCAAAAACATTATAAATCATAAATTAAATACTAGGTTATTCTTAAATATAGCAGTCATTTATAAGTTGTGAAAATATCTTATTATAGAAGACAAGAAACAACATTTATGGTATCTTTGATATTTGTTTGCTAGTAATTTATTTCTCATAAATAATTTCTGATTGCTATATATAATAACTTCTCTCATAATAATAAATAAAATGAGAATATATGTGCATATTTTTTCCCTTTCTCTTTGTTTCTCTTTGCGACTTTGCGAGAGAAAAATAAATACTATGGTATAAAAGATTAAATATCACTAATTTTTTCAAAATACTTAGTTAAAGAATCTTGCCAATAGGTAGGAATAAAGTCTAAATCTTGACTAATTTTTCTGGTATTTAAGACAGAATAAGCAGGACGTTTTGCGGGGGTTGGATATTCGGATGTGGAAATAGGCAATATCTCTTTGACTGTTAAATCGTAGCCTAATTTTCGAGCTAACTTAATAATATTTACGGCAAAATCATACCAACTGCAAACTCCTAAATTAGTAAAATGATAAGTTTTTTGACTGTTTTTTTCATTCGATAATTGACTGATTAATTTATTAATCACTAAAGCTATATCTTCGGCATAAGTAGGGCATCCAATTTGATCTATTACTACTTTTATTTCCTCTCTTTCTTTAGCTAATCTCATCATAGTTTTCAGAAAATTTCCCTTACCATAAACTCCATAAACCCATGCCGTTCTTAAAATAATATAATTATCAGTATTTTGCTTAATATTTTCTTCTCCTGCTAGTTTACTTTTACCATAAACTCCTAATGGATTAGTTAAATCTGTCTCTAAATAAGGAGTATTTGCTTTGCCATCAAAAACATAATCAGTGGAAATATGAATTAATTTTGCTTTAATTTTAGCACTTTCTTGAGCCATTATTTGAGGCACGATCGAGTTTATCTGATAAGCTAAATTTAACTCTGATTCGGCTTTATCAACGGCAGTATAAGCAGAAGAATTAACAATAATATCTGGTTTAATCGTGTGGATAGTTTCCCTAAGTTTTTCCTCATTAGTTAAGTCAAGGGAGGTTCGATCGAACTTAATTAAATCTCCTATATGGGGTAAAGTATAAGTTAATTCTGTGCCTACTTGTCCTTGACTACCAAACAATAAAATTTTAGTCATAATTAAGAATAAAAAATCAATTTTTTGTCAATAAATATTTTATAATTCTATCTTATAACTATTAAGGAGGGTAAAAATGTACGTTATCATTGGCGGAGTTGGCATGATGGGGGCAGATTTAGCGAAAACCCTTGTCAAAATGGGGCATACTGTGGCAGTGGTGGATATAGACTCATCAGCTTGTCAATATGCAAGAGAGAAAATTGGAGTTATGGCTTTTGAGGGTAGCGCCGTCAACACCAATATTTTAATCGAAGCAGGTATCCAGAAAGCTAATGCCGTTATTGCTACTTTACAAGAAGATGCCCTTAACCTTGCCTTAGTTACTCTCTGTAAATATTATAATGTACCTCAGATTGTCGTCAGAATGAGCGATCGAGATTTTGCCCAACCTTATCAATTAGCAGGGGCTACCCATATTATTAGTACAACAGAACTAGCCATTAACCGTGTCATCAACGCTATAGAATATCCACAAGTGGAAGCCATGATGCACTTTGAACAAGGAGAAATAGAAGTGCTAAAATTATCCCTACTCAATCATTGTGATATTGTGGGGCGTACGATCGCACAGATAGCTCAAGATTCTAACTTTCCAGCAGGTACACTGATTATCGGTTATCAGAAAAATCCCAACGATAGCCTAAGCATTCCCAACGGTAACACAGTCTTAGAATGTGGCTCAACTATCTTAGCAGTAACCAAACCGAATCAGGTTAAACAATTAATCGATTTTCTCGGACTTTCTTAGCCTGATTACCCTAATTACGGGCAAGATGCCCGTTCTACAGTAGAATTGTAATTTGAAGAACCCTTAATTGTGTTTTTTATTAATTCTGAAACTAATTGTGTTTTTTATTAATTCTGAAAAATAACTAAAACTCTTATTCTATTCACTATTAACTATTAACTATTCATTATTCACGATTTGAGGTAAATTAAATTAATATCCCAAAATTAAGCATTAAGGAAGGAAAGGGTGGAAAAAGGTACTTTAGTTGAATTTAGAGTCAACAACGATCGTCGTTTAGCTGTAGTAGAAAAACCTGAGGGAAAAAAAGATTGGATAGCCATAGATGAAAGAGGAAATCCCCACAAAATTCGTCCTCAGAGAGTAGATTATCAAATTGAAGGACAAAGTTTTAAATACACTGAAATACCCCAGTTTAAGGCAGAAATAGAGCCTTATTTGGATAGTTCCAATTTAGAGATAGCATGGGAGTTATTGGTGGAAGATTCAACAGCCGTTACCCCTTCAGAGTTAGCCTCTTTGATTTTTTCCGATGATTCTCCCGCCGTATGTTACGCAACTCATATTCTGCTGTCGGAGGATAAAATTTATTTTAAGAAAAAAGGGGATATTTATGAACCTCGATCGAGCGCTCAAGTAGAAGAAATCAAGCGTCAAATTGAAATAGAAGCCCAAAGAAAACAGGAAAAAGAAGGATTTATCTTAAAATTACAAAAAGTTTTAGCAGGAGAAACGGTGAAATGGCAAGATAGCGATTCTGTGAAGCTCAATTTTTTAGAAAAATATGCCCTACAACCCGATAATCCTCCGAAACAAGCTCAAGAAATTTTAGAAGCCCTCGATCGACAAAAAAGTGGTGATTCTGCGGTACAATTACTCATAGATTTAAGACTATGGGATAAACACGAAAACATCTTTTTACGCCGTAGTTCGTACCCTAGTTACTTCCCTTTACAAGTATCCGAAATTGCTCATAATATCTTAGAACAAATTAGTACGGGTTCGATCGAAGATAGCAACCATCGACTAGATTTGACTCACCATAAAGTTTATACCATCGATGACGAAACCACCGAAGAAATCGACGACGGCTTAAGTGTGGAAACCCTAGAAGACGGCACTTTAAAGTATTGGATACATATAGCAGACCCTAGCCGTTTAATCAAGCCCGACGACATTTTAGACAAAGAAGCGCGTAAACGCAGTACCAGTTTATACCTACCGACAGGGATGATTCCCATGTTTCCCCCAGAATTGGCTACAGGACCGATGAGTTTGGTTCAAGGTCAAATTTGCCCTGCATTGAGTTTTGGGGTCACTCTAGGGGATGCTGGTGAGGTTATAGACTATGAAATTCACTCTACCCTCATTAAGCCAACCTATCGTTTAACCTATCACGATGTTGATGAGATGTTGCACTTAGATATTCAAGCGGAAAAAGAAGTAAAACAGTTAGCGGAAGCCTCCAAAAAACGATCGCAATGGCGTAAAGAGAATGGTGCGGTGATGATTTCCATGCCAGAAGCTATCATTAAAGTTAAGGATAATGAGGAGGTTTCGATCGAACTACTTGATCCCTCATTTTCTCGCTCCTTAGTAGCAGAGATGATGATTTTAACAGGAGAAGTAGCAGGAAAATTCTGTCAAGAAAACAGTATTCCCGTGGCGTTTCGCAGTCAACCTCAACCCGAATTACCTCCAGAAGAAGAATTAATACTTTTACCCCCTGGTCCTGTAAGATCATGTGCTTTAAGACGTTGTATGCCAAAAAGTGAAACGGGATTATCCGCCGCCCGTCATGCTAGTTTAGGCTTGGAAACCTATACTCAAGTTACCTCTCCCATTCGCCGTTATACGGATTTACTCGCCCATTTTCAAATTAAAGCCTATTTACGAGGGGATGAATTACCTTTCTCACGGGATAGAATGCAAGAGATGATTTTTGAAGTCATGGCAACCTCCTCCGAAGCGGTATTAGTGGAAAGACAAACGAATCGTTATTGGAGTTTACAATATTTACTCAAACATAGTAGCGAAGTTTGGCACGGTTTAGTGTTGCGATGGTTACGGGAAGACGAGAGTTTAGCCTTGATTTTATTGGAAGACTTGGGCTTAGAATTTGCTCATCGTTTCGATCGAGTTGTGAAAATTGGTGAACAGCTTAGATTACAAGTGCATTTCTGTGATCCTCAAAGAGATGAAATTCGATTCAAAGAAGCAATTATCAATTAATAATTAGTTACATTTAATTTGTAGGTTGGGTTAGTGATAGCGTAACCCAACAAAATATCTATAAAATTTCTTGATAAAAGCATGAATAATCAATCACAATTTCAAATTAATTGCCCTTTACCTATTAATAAATATCCTCATATTTTACTGGGTCATGGTAGCGGAGGTAAATTAATGAGACAGTTAATCAATGAGATGTTTTTGTTAACTTTTCCTCCCGAAAATAATATTGAGCATGATTGTGCCGTAGTTAATCTTTCTAGTAAAAAAATTGCTTTTACGACTGATTCTTATGTGGTAAATCCTCTATTTTTCACAGGAGGAGATATTGGTTCAATGGCGGTTTATGGTACAGTAAATGATTTAGCAATGGGGGGAGCAATTCCTCAGTATTTAAGTCTCAGTTTTATCTTAGAAGAAGGTTTAGAAATTAATACTTTATGGCAAATTATTCAATCCATAAAAAAGGCTTCAGAAATTGCCAAAGTAAAAATTATTACGGGGGATACTAAGGTTGTAGAAAAAGGCAAAGGAGATGGTATTTTTATTAATACTTCAGGCATTGGAATTATTAACCATAATTTAGACATAAATCCTACTTCTATAAAACCTAATGATGTCATTTTAATTAGCGGTGATATTGGCAGACATGGCATTGCGATTATGGCAATTAGAGAGGGTTTAGAGTTTGAAACTACCATCGAAAGTGATAGTGAACCTTTAGCCGATACCATTTTAGAGTTATTAAATGCTGGTATTAACATTCATTGTTTAAGGGATTTAACTAGGGGAGGATTAGCTAGTGCCTTGAATGAAATTGCTTTTTCTACTACTTTAGAAATCACCATTAATGATGATGCAATTCATGTGATTGAAGAAGTCAAAGGCGCTTGTGAAATTCTTGGTTTTGATCCTCTTTATGTGGCTAATGAAGGAAGATTTATTATGTTTATTCCTGAACAAGATGTCACTAAAACTTTAGCTATTTTACAGCAAAAAAATGCCTTTGCTAATGTCATTGGACAAGTAAAAAAAACGAGTAATTCGATCGTGGTGATGAACAATAAAATCGGCGGTAAAAGGGTTGTTGATATGCTCAGTGGTGAACAATTACCGCGCATTTGTTAAATAAATAGGGGATGCTGAAAAAGTCTTTTGATGATGATAGGGAAGAGGGAAAAGGGAAAAGGGAAGAGTGAATAAGTTACAAAAATCGAGGTTTTGAGGCTTTGTATTAGCATATGAATACACAGTTATTAGTAATGAAATTTAGTAAAAAATGCTCATTTTTTGAGTAAAAATTGCTAAAACTGCGCACTTTTTTAGTAATGTAGTTTGTCTAAACTCTTGATTTTAATAGACTTCTGATTTATTCAGCAACCCCTAAATAAAGATTCTTTTAAAACTAAATAATAGATGTTTGCAGTAATTGGTTATACAAGGGCTGAAGCCCTTTACTACAAACTAATAGACTTAGATGGGTTTTCGTTTATTAAATTACCATTCCGCCGTCAACGTTGAATACTTGCCCTGTAATATAGTTAGAAGCTCGATCGCACGCCAGAAAACGAATCATCCCTGCTATTTCTTCAGGTTTACCATAACGATTTAAAGGTATAGCTTTTAAAATTTCTTCGGCTTGTAACCCTTGAGTCATATCTGTTTCAATAAATCCGGGCGCAACAGCATTAACGGTGACACCACGACTAGCAAATTCTTTAGCAAGGGTTTTAGTTAACCCGATAACTCCAGCTTTTGCCGCACTGTAGTTAGCTTGTCCGGGATTGCCCATTACTCCTGCTACCGATGAAATATTAATAATTCTACCGCTTTTTTGTTTGAGCATAATTTTACTAGCGGATTTACAACATAAAAACACCCCTGTTAAGTTAAGGTTAATAACTTTTTGCCAGTCTTCCAATTTCATGCGCAATAAAAGGGTATCTCTCGTAATTCCTGCATTGTTGACTAAAACATCAACTCTCCCCCATTTATCCATAGTGGTTTTAAACATGGCTTCCACTGCTTCTAATTCACTCACATCTGCACCAACGGCAATGGCTTCTCCTCCTGCTTCGATGATTTCTTTTACCACTTCATCGGCGGCTTGATTATTACTGGCATAGTTAACCACAACTTTTGCACCTTCGGAAGCTAAAGCTAAGGCGGTGGCTTTTCCGATACCTCTGGATGCACCTGTTACAATAGCTACTTGATCTTTTAATCTTTGAAAATTAGGGGGTAATAGTTCCATCTTATTTAAAATAGTGATATTAATAATAAACTCTGCATGGGTTAGTTTACCTTAAATGTTACCAAGCGTAAACGATATAATCCTCTTCTGAATTGATCAGTAAACTCTATTTAGCCATTCCTAATTCTTCATTCTTCATTCTTCATTCTTCATTTTTCATTCTTTATCTATGTCTAATTCAGCTTATCTTTTAGTGGTACATGGTAGTCGAAACCCTAGTTATCGTCAACAATTAGACGAGTTACAAAATTTAGTTATACAAGGCTTAAATGAATCTTGCCTTTTGACTACGGCTTATTTAGAGTTAGACGATCGAGCTTTATCGGTTAAAATAGTTGAGTTTGCTTTAGAATGCGTCACATACGGGTATAAAACGTTAAAAATCTTTCCCTTATTTTTGTTTTCTGGTACTCACGTTTTAGAGGATATTCCCAGAGAAGTTAGTATTGCTCAACAAAATTGTCCTATCACCCTTGAAGTAATGCCGATTTTGGGGAAAAGTCCAGATTTAATTCCTATGTTAGAGTCTCAATATCAACAATATCAGGATTTCGATCGAGCAGCACCACTTTGTCAGCGAATTTTATTTTGTCACGGCACAAAACTTGAGCAGGGTTATCAAGAATCACGAATTATGGCGGAGAAATTAAGAGCAAATGTAGCTTATTGGGCAATTTCTCCCGATTTATCTACTGTAATGGAAAATATGATTAATGATGGTAGTCAAAATATTGTGATTTTACCCTACTTCTTATTCTCAGGAAAAATTATCGACTCGATCGAGCAAGAAATTAAATTATTACAAACAAAACCCCAGACTAACTTAACTCTACTATCTCCCTTGGCAAGTTCGATCGAATTAGCACAAGTCATCATTAGACATCTCCAGAAATGAAAAATTAAATCAATTTAGATATTGAAATCGTTAAATTAATATAGTTTATCGTCATTTTTAATCTGGTAAAAATAATTATTGGAGAAGTCTATTCAACAGATAATGAATAGTCAGTAGTTTTTAATTCCTAATTCCTAATTCCTAATTAACTCTTGTCAGCTAAAGCCGCAAAAAAACCGGGAGCTTTTGCCCCTTGTGCTACACCATCCTTCTGAGAAATAATCACTCCCGTAACTTGGTTACTCAAAATGGCTATTTTTTTATCGGTTTGTTTATCACAGGTTAACTCAATAACTTGTACATCTTCCCCCTTAATAGCCTTTAAAATACTATCATAAAGAGCTTTTGCCTCCGTTTCCTCTTTTTTCTCTACGGAAATAGGCATGGGAATATATCTAACTAATAAATCGATCGTAAACATATTTTTGTGTGTTAATGTAGGATTACAGAAAATACTTTTGTATATTAAACAATTTTAATATTTTTAAGGTTTTTTTAACAATTTAGTTGTCAAACATTGCAATTTTCCCATAAAATGTTACTATAAGTTAACGTTAAGAAAAGTAAATATTTCTCAGAATAGCCAAAAATATAAAAGGCTACTAAAGAAACTGCTTGAATAACGTTTTTAGTAATCATATTCATTCGGAGTTCGTTTTATGACCATTGCAGTAGGCCGCGCGCCAGAAAGAGGCTGGTTTGATGCCCTCGATGACTGGCTCAAAAGAGACCGTTTTGTGTTCGTAGGTTGGTCTGGTATCCTTTTATTCCCTTGTGCCTATTTGGCTTTGGGCGGTTGGTTAACAGGTACAACTTTTGTTACTTCTTGGTACACTCACGGTTTAGCTAGTTCCTACTTAGAAGGTGCTAACTTCCTAACCGTTGCGGTTTCTTCTCCTGCTGATGTTTTCGGACATTCTTTATTATTCCTTTGGGGACCTGAAGCTCAAGGTAGTTTAACTCGTTGGTTTCAAATCGGTGGTTTATGGCCTTTCGTAGCATTACACGGAGCTTTTGCTTTAATCGGCTTCATGTTACGTCAGTTTGAGATCGCTCGTCTTGTAGGTATTCGTCCTTACAACGCTATCGCTTTCTCTGGTCCCATCGCTGTATTTGTTAGTGTTTTCTTGATGTATCCTTTAGGACAATCTAGCTGGTTCTTTGCTCCTTCCTTCGGAGTAGCGGGAATCTTCCGTTTTATTTTGTTCTTACAAGGTTTCCATAACTGGACTCTCAACCCCTTTCACATGATGGGTGTTGCAGGTATTCTTGGAGGTGCTTTACTCTGTGCTATTCACGGTGCAACGGTAGAAAACACCTTATTCCAAGATGGTGAACAAGCTAACACTTTCCGTGCGTTTGAACCTACCCAAGCAGAAGAAACCTATTCCATGGTAACAGCTAACCGTTTCTGGTCACAAATTTTTGGTATCGCATTCTCTAACAAACGTTGGTTACACTTCTTTATGTTGTTTGTACCCGTGACTGGTTTATGGATGAGTTCGATCGGAATTGTCGGTTTAGCCTTTAACCTCCGTGCCTATGATTTTGTTTCTCAAGAATTGAGAGCTGCTGAAGACCCTGAGTTTGAAACTTTCTATACTAAAAATATCTTATTAAATGAAGGTTTACGCGCATGGATGGCGCCTCAAGATCAACCCCATGAGAAATTTGAATTTCCTGAAGAAGTATTACCTCGTGGTAACGCTCTCTAAACTGAAAGGATAATATCTCATATTAAAGCCCCTAAATAGGGGCTTTTTTGTGTTTAAATTTTTTTGTTCTGTCATATCATCAATTAACCTGATAATTGTCTGACATAGTTTAAGAATATCAAGCAGATAGGATTTGTCTCGATTCATAGATAAGTACAAAATAGATTGTATATTTTAAAAGTAAACATACAATTAATTTTGCCTATCTACTTAACCTTTGCCGTATTGAGTATATTTTGACGGCGTATCCAATTATAACTATCGATAATGTAATGATATAATAATCTTGTTGATTTAATTAAAACAAAAACAAAATATGTCTAATTTACAATTACCTGAAAATGCCACCCTAATTGAGCAAAGATTAAGCAATTTAGAACAAGAATTATCTGAAGTCAAAAATATTTTAAACTCTAATTCTCAAAAATATAACTGGTGGTTAAAAATCGCTGGAACTTTTGAAAATGATCCTACTTTTGATGAAGTTGAAAAACTTGGACAAGAATGGCGGAAATCTGCTGATTAAACAAAATAATTAGGAGCGATTTAATTTTGATTAATTATATATTCGATACCGATCATCTAAGTTTAATTCAAAGAAATAATCAAGAAGGAAAAAATATCCTAAAAAAATTAATGGCTGTTGAAAATCCACGAATAGCGGTGACGATTATAACCTATGAAGAACAGGTTAGAGGAAGACTTTTATTTATCGCAAAAGCCAAAAATACTGAACAACAATTATTAGGCTATCAAGGGTTGCAAAATTTGCTCATTAATTATCAATCCATCATAGTTATTCCATTCAAATATGAAGCAATTATCGAATATCAAAAACTTAGAAAAAAATATCCCCGTTTAGGGAGTATGGATTTAAAAATTGCCTCAATAACTATTACTAATAATGCTATCTTATTAACTAGGAATAATCAAGATTTTACTAAAATTACAGAATTAAAGATAGAAGATTGGTCATTTTAACTAACAGAATCAATATTACTTTAATAACAAGATTTTAGCGGAGGAGATTTCATTGAGTACTAAATAAAAATTAAATTTTAACTAATTTGTTTATTATCAAGCAAAAATAGAAATTGGTTATGACAACAATACCAACTCTTTTGTTAGGGCTTATTAGACTCGATCGAACTATCTTTAAATGATAAAATAATATAGGGGCTGAATGTGAAATTCAACCCCCTGAAACTAACAATCTTTTTTGGAGAAGCCTATTTAAGATAATAATTTCTTTCAGCTTCTAATTGGCTAACTAATGCAGTTTGTCCTTTTGCTTTAGCAACTTCTAAACGGCGTTCTAAAGTTTCTAATAAAGCGTTTCTATGAGCTTGTCTTGCGTTTTCTACTGTTTTTTGATTAATCATATATTTTCACCTATAACTTAAATAAATAACTAAATAATCGATCGAAATGGGGGAGATTTCTAGTAAAAATTTTCAGAACTAAACTTCTACTAAAAACACCCTGAAGAGTAATTATTCAAGACCAACTTGTTTAGCGGATCTTTCTAACATACTAGCTTGACGGTTTTGTTTACGTTGACGGGTATCAACCATTAATAAACGTGCTTGTTGACTGATAGAACCGATATTGTTGTTTTGTTTAGCGTTCATAATGTCGCCTCCTCTAATTTTCGATGGGTTTAGATTCGAGGCGCGTTCCTTCAGAAGATGAACTTCTTACTTCCGTCTGTGTCAACAGATGAACGATTTATCCTTACTCTTTTAATATAACAAAAAAGTATCAGATTTGACAACTCTTTTTTTGAAAAAATGGTAAATCACCTAATTAATCTTCAAATAAATTATTCAAACCCTTTTGAGTAAAGAATTTCAGCTATTGTTAAGAATGTTTAACAAAAAAATTTTGAAGACTAAGGAGATTGCTTCCTACCTCGCAATGACACAGAGAAATTTTTTCAAGACTAAGGAGATTACTTCGTGCCTCGTAATGACAAAATTAATATAAGGCTTTGAGATTGCTTCGTGCCTCGCAATGACAAAATTAATATAGGGTTTTGAGATTGCTTCGTGTCTCGCAATGACATAATTAATATAATATGGTTAGGTTATTATTGCGTGAATCTATAGAACAAATATGAAGCAAAATGAATCATCCTATGACGTTATTATTATTGGTGGAGGCTTAACTGGTTCGGCTTTAGCCTATGAATTAGTTAAACAAAATTTTGATGTTTTATTGTTAGAAAAAGATACTATTTTTAACAACGCCACTGTTTATAGTTATGGTGGTATTGCCTATTGGTGTGGTACTGATAATTTAACAAATCAATTATGTAATGAAGGGATTAATATTTATCGTCAATTAAGTGCAGAATTGGATGCGGATATTGAGTTTAGAGAAATTGATTTATTGTTTTCGATCGATCCGACTCAAAACCCTGAAGAAATTTATAATAATTATCAATGTTTTCATATCAAACCAGAATTATTAGATTCATCGACAACAGTGGAATTAGAACCTTTAATTAATAAGGATTTTGTTAAAGGATCACTAAAATTTCCTCAAGGTCATGTTAACCCAGAAAAACTAATTTTAGCCTATCAAAAAGCCTTCTTAAAGTTAGGGGGAAAAATAGCTCAAGATTTAGTAATTTCTATTGATAAAAAACAGGATAAAGTTCAAGGAATTAAGACTAAAAATAATGATTATTTAGCAGAAAAAGTAATTGTTTGTGCAGGGGGTTTTTCCCGTCAAATTTTACTAAATTTAGGTATTAATTTACCTATCTATTTTAGTCATGCCCAATTAATAAAAACTCCTCCTTCAGACATCAAATTAAGAACTTTGGTGATGCCTGCAACCACAAAACGCCTTGATACTGAAAAACAGTTAGATTCTGATATTTGGCAGGATTCTAATGATATACTACGGGGAGATGTTTTAGAAGCAGGGGCAACGCAGTTTTTAGACGGTAGTTTTTGTTTAGGTCAAATCAGTCAAATTATCACTAATATCGATGTTAAAATTGATGCTATAGCTAGTGAGAGAAGGATTCGCAGTTCGATCGAGCAAGTTTTACCCGTGTTATCTCAGTTACAAGGTACATGGCATAATTGTCAAGTTGCCTTTACTCAGGGAATGCCCTTTCAGGTAAGAAAAATTGAGCAAATCGAAGGATTATCGATATTTTCGGGGTTTACGAGTCCTTTTGTTTTTGTACCGCCTCTAGCAAGACATTTTGCCCACTATTTAGCTCATAATGAAGATGATGTTATTAAACAATGCTGTAGTGTGCTTTAATTTTACTTTATACCAACAATTAAGTTTTGATTATGTTGAAAAAAACTTTTGATGTCAATTTATTACAAGATAGTTTGTCAGAGTTATTATCAGCTATTCACAATCAGGTAGAGGTTACTTTAACCCATGATGGTGTACCTTTGGCTAAAGTTTTACCTTTTCCATCTAATGAGGAAAAAGTAACTGGAGAGAATAAGTTATTAAAGCCTCGCACTGCTGGTGGTTGGGAAGGACAAATTTGGATGGCGGACGATTTTGACGATGAGTCTTCCGAAATTAATGCTATGTTTTATGGAGAAGATGAATGAAGTTTTTGTTAGATACTCATATTCTCTTATGGTGGTTAGGAGATGAACCAAAATTATCATCTCAAATAAGGGCAGTTATTTGTCACCCTAAAAATACAATCTTTGTTAGTGCGGCGACGGTGTGGGAAATGTCAATAAAAAAGTCTTTGGGTAAGCTGTCTGTGCCTAATAATTTATTAGAAAAGCTGAAAGATAATAATTTTATAGTTTTAGATATTACAGCAGAGCATGGATTAAAAGTAACAGATTTACCATTGCACCACAAAGATCCTTTTGACAGAATGTTAATTGCTCAAGCTATGATTGAGGGCTTAATCATTATTACTCTTGATACGAAGTTTCCTGTCTATGATACACCTTTACTCACTGACTAATCCTTTAATTTTTTTCCATATTGATTTTATGATGATTTTAAATCTCCCCAATACCTAAACGGCGGTGGGAAATTGAGGAATAGATGCAATCAGTTTTCTGGTATATTCCCTTTGAGGATTATCGATAATTTGTTCTGCTGTGGACATTTCTTCTATTTTACCTCGATTCATTACCATAATTCGATCGCTCATAAATTTTACTACACTTAAGTCATGGGAAATGAAAATATAGGTTAAGCCAAATTCGGCTTGTAATTCTTTCAACAAGTTTAAAACTTGTGCTTGGATAGATACATCTAAAGCGGATACGGATTCATCACAGATAATTAATTGGGGATTTAAAGCTAAAGCCCTTGCAATACATACTCTCTGGCGTTGCCCTCCTGATAATTCGTGGGGATAACGATTATACCAATTAGGATTTAAACCGACTCTATCTAACAGGTATCTTACTCTTTCTTGGCGTTTGCTATGATTTCCTCCCATGCCATGAATTACCATCGGTTCAGCGATCGTACTGCCGATCGAAATACGGGGATTGAGAGAATTATAGGGATTTTGGAAGACAATCTGCATTTCTCGGCGTAATTGTCTTAATCGTTGACTACGGGGAGGCAATGTCGTTAAATCTTGTCCTAAAAACTGAATTTTGCCTTCTAAAGTGGGAATTAACCTTAAAATAGTTCTAGCTAGGGTGGATTTACCGCAACCAGATTCCCCTACTAATCCCAATGTTTCTCCTGCAAATAGCTGAAAACTGACATCATCGATCGCCCAAAAATAGTCTTTTTGCCAAGGTAAACCGCCTTTTTTGCGAAATCCGACTTTTAAGTTATCCACTCTCAATAAAGGTTCATTTAGCTGAATTTCTCTAGGTTTAACAGCAGAAATCACAGAGGGAGTATCCCTATTATTTTCCATAAAATCCGCTACGGTGGGTAGATAAGTTCTAGTTTCTTCTAAACGAGGACGACAGGCAAGTAAACCTTTGGTATAGGCTTGTTGAGGGTTAAATAAAATATCCCTAGTTTTGCCGTATTCGACTATTTTCCCTTGATACATCACCGCTAAACTATCGGCAATATTGGCAACCACGGCTAAGTCATGGGTAATGAAAATTAAGGACATTTGGCGACTACGGCATAATTCTTTTAATAGTTCTAAAATGGTAGCTTGAACTGTTACATCTAATGCTGTGGTAGGCTCGTCAGCGATTAAAATACTCGGTTGACAAGAAATAGCTATGGCAATCATTACCCTTTGTAGTTGTCCGCCACTCATCTCGTGGGGATATTTTTGCAGGATCGATCGTTTTCTTTGGTTAATATAAATAGCAATATCTGTATCCGTAGGGTTTTTATCTTGATTTTGTTGTAAAAATTCCTCTGTTAACTCTTTATCACTAGGTAACAGTTTCACTTCTTGTAATAAACTAGAGGCTTGGCGCTTTGCGTCTTTTTCTGATACGTTTTGATGTAACCTAATTGCCTCTATAATCTGAAAACCGATATTATAGACGGGATTAAGTGAACTCATGGGTTCTTGAAATATCATCGCTATTTTACCACCACGATAATCTCTTTTTTGTTTAGAGTTGAGGGTGACAAGATTTATCGCTGATGTTTCTGGATTGTCTTGAAAGTTAATTTGCCCATCCGCAATTTTGCCTGTGGCTGGTAATAATCCCATCATAGCAAGGGATGTAACGGATTTTCCTGAACCTGATTCCCCTACAATTCCCATGATTTCGCCTTTTTGTAGAGTAAACGAAATTCTGTCCACTGCGATCGAACTTTTACCTTCATCATTAGTGAAAACTACTTGTAAATCAGTAACATCAAGAATAGGCATTGTAACAATAAATCTCTAAGGGTTGCCCATATTTTACCGAAAAACCGCTTAATAGGGAGAATGAAAAAGTTTTTTAACTACCTCTTGAACTCAGGTAAGATTGAATATTGTTATCGTGAAAATAAATATTTGAGAATATGAGTTTTTTAAATCAACCCAAAAAAAGATCGATCGGTATTATTTTAGCCTTAATTGGTAGTGTCACCCCTGTGGTTGGTTTACATAAATTTTACTTAGGGCAACCTTTATGGGGTGTAATTTATTTTCTTTTGAGTTGGCAAAGTCCGATCGCTCGTATTGCTTGTGCGATCGATGTTGTATTGTATTTAGCCCAAGATAATGACTTATTCACAGGAAGATTTAATAGTATAACGGCTTCATCTTCACCTGCTCAAATAACAGGAAATCCCCAACAGGTAACAGAAATTGCTACAGCTATTAGGGAATTAGAAAAATTGCGTCAAGACGGTTTAATTTCTGAGTATGAATTTGAACAAAAACGCCGTCAATTATTAAGTTAGTTTGTATTTAAGTTTATTAGACTTCTCCAGAAATTATTATTTTACGCCCAATCTCTCGATTGTAAGAAGTATTCTGTCAACTTGGCTTCAGGGCTTCCTGCTTCGGGTTTATAGCCATATTCCCAACGAGTGAGAGGAGGTAAAGACATTAAAATAGATTCCGTGCGTCCGTTAGTTTGCAATCCAAAAATAGTACCTCGATCGTACACTAAATTAAATTCGACATAGCGCCCACGACGATATAATTGAAATTGACGTTCTCGATCGCTATACTCCATACTATTACGGCGTTCCACAATGGGAATATAGGAAGGTAAAAAGGCATTACCGCAACTTTGAGCAAAATTAAATAAATCTTCCCAAGAGTGAGACACACGACCCACTTTTTCGCTATACTGATGGGCTAATCCATTATGATCAGAACCTCCATATAATATACCTCGATCGTCCAAATAATCAAAGAAGATACCACCAATACCACGAGCTTCTTGACGATGTTTTAAGTAAAAATACTCATCACACCAACGCTTAAAAGCAGGATAATATTCGGGGTGATGCTTGTCACAGGCTTGTTTTAAAGTTTTGTGAAAATGAATGGCATCCTCCTCAAAACCATAGTAAGGAGTTAAATCTGCACCACCGCCAAACCACCATACAGGACCAGCTTCAAAGTAACGATAATTGAGGTGTACTGTAGGTACATAAGGATTTTTAGGATGTAATACCATAGATGTACCCGTAGCATAAAAACCATGACCTGCGGCTTCGGGGCGTTGTACTAAAATGGAAGGGGGTAAAGTATCGCCCCACACTTCTGAAAAATTAACTCCGCCTTGCTCAAACACACCACCATCACGGATTACTCTTGTGCGTCCTCCGCCTCCTTCTTCTCTTTGCCAGTTGTCTTCATGGAATTTAGCTTTTCCATCTATTGCTTCTAAGCCTTGGCAAATGTTATCTTGTAAGGTTTTCACAAATTCTCTAGCTTTTTCTCTGGAATTGCTAGGGGGTAAGTTATTTTGTTGGGTTGTTTGTCCTTGAATTAATACGCTTGTCATGAATCTTTATTTTTTAAAACACTTTACTTTTTTATAACTATAAAGTGATTAATTGTTGATAGGCAAGGTAACTTATTAAAACTTTACAAAAAGCCTCAAAACCACTATTTTCGATTATTTAGAAGTTACGCACTTGTACCAAAAATCAAGGGTTGAGATTCCTTCGCTACTCTCGGAATGACAAAATATCGTCAAAGGTACGCAAGTCATAAATTTTACTGTGAATTTGGAAAAAACCGTACATCTAAAGACGTTTAACACTGCTCATAATTACCAAGAGATTCTTTATATTTTTCTCTAAATTTGAATAATAAATCATCCACTTCGTATTGATGTAAAATGAATCCTTCATAATAAATAGTGGAAAGACATTTTCTAAACTGATTAGGTAATAAAGATTCATCTAATAATTTATTAAACAGTTTTGGATAGGAAATATTACCACTTTCCATTAATCTTTGTTTAGCAAAACCTGTGGGAGAAAATAGATAATGATAAGTGAAAATTTGACTATCGGATTTGTCTGAACAAAAGAAGGCTAAAAATAAGATAAAAATAGGGATAACAATAGGATTTTTTTCTACGGTATCTTTGACTATTTCTTCTACTTTGAGGCGATGATAACCAATATTACTATAATCTTCTGTCAAAATTTTATCTAATGTAACGGTTTCTTCTGTATCAGGAAATTTGAGAATCATTCCTTGGGCATTTAATCCTAAAATTAAATTTTTCCATTTTTCAAAGGTTAGATTATCTGTGCTAAAATTTCGATCGCAATAGTTAACAATATCTTTAACTGCTTGTTCAAAGTTTTGGGGAATAGTAATATTATCAAACTTATATAAATCGTCAGGAATAGGAGGAATAAAGTATGTTAGGAGAAAAATTTGATGGGTATTTACTGTTAAAAATCCCACGTTTAAAAGCTCTACTAATTTCTCAATATTAAAAGAAAATTTTTTAAAAGATAAGAAAATTTCTCCGCTTATTTCTTTAATTACAATAAGAGTTTCTGCTGGTTGTAAGTTAAAAGATTCTCGATAAATTTTATGTTTTAAATTCTCTTTATGGATAGCAAAACTTATTTCTAAAGATTCTTCAATAAGAGGAGCAAAATCTGTTTGAGCTTCGCTAAAATCTAGTTTATATAAATCAACAATATATACGGGAGTCCAAATCCCTGTTTCTATTTGTAAATTAAGTAAAGATTTTCCAAATTCATTGATAATTTTTGTTTTTCTTTGTCTTTGCAATTCTCTTTGTTCTTCGATCGAAACTCTGGTATATTGGGGAATAATTTTTGTCTCTATTTGTTTTTCATCTTTTGCCGAATTTTCAGATAAAGTAGGAGTATTTTTTAATCTTTTGCCGAAAAGTTTGTCGAACATTTAACTAACTCCAGATAGATTATGTGAATTATTGATACATTATATAACAAACTTCTATTTTTTTGATCAACAGCAGTTGATATTTTATTCGTTGAATTGGAGGCATCTCGTTTTAGCAAAAACATGGTAAAGTTAACCTCAATTTTATTTTTCTTTAAATAAGACTATTTTTTGCTATACTTAAAAATAATTCTGCATTAGTTATTTGTTGTTGTGCCTGTTGATAATTAAGAGCATGAAATTGACCATAATCTCCCGTATGTCTTAAATCTTGAGCATCTAGTAAAAAGCCGTGTAATTTTAATGGAACTTTGTTTGTTTTAGTAAACTCTTTTCCAAAAGCAGAAATAACGGCACTATGACTAGAAAAATTTTTTCCTTCTCCTTCTAAAAAAGCCTCTGCAACATAAAACATTGTATAGTAAGAACGGGAAACAGAATAATCATAAAACTTATTTTCTAACAATAATTTTGATGCTAATAAACTTTCTTCCGCCTTATCTAATAATTCTTTTTGTCTTGGAGTCATAATATTATAATTCCTTCTTCACGAATGTTTCTAAGTAAGGCACTATCATAAGTATTAAAATAATTTTCTGACATAAATAAACGACTAATTGTCTTGTCATATTTTAACGATAAGTTACAAGTAATTTTACTGGTTTTTTCTATTTCCTTACCTATATTTATATCTTGATCTTTTAAAAGAATTAAAACGTCAATATCTGAGTCTTCTTTTTCCGTGCCTTTTGCATAAGAACCAAATAAGATTAAATTAATTAATTTGTCTTTATAAATCTCTTTTAATTGCTTTTTAAAAGTTGATAAAATATGTTTTATTTCTTGGTTATTTAACATAAAATTATATTATCTTAATGTTCTTTTAATTTGATTTAATTTTAGGGCAAACTTATTTTTTTAAATTTTTATTCATTTTAACAAAATGTACAACTGCTAAATTTTATCTTTTACCTCTTGCCTGTTGTCTATGTTCATCAGTAAACTTAAATGGATTCTACTTATTAAAGGTAATGCAAAATCTCAGTTTAAGAGAAAAAATAGGTCAATTAATCATTGTACGCACTACGGGTTATATTTTTGATCATCAAATTCGTTATCCAGCTTGGGAAGCGACTCAACCTCAATTAAAGAAATGGTTACAGGAGTTAAATCTTGGGGGGGTGATTCTATTAGGCGGTAGTTGTTCAGAAATTGCCGATCGAACAAAACAGTTACAGTCTTGGGCAAAAACTCCCTTACTCATTGCGGCGGATATAGAAGAAGGAGTAGGACAGAGATTTAGTGGTGCAACTTGGTTTCCCCCTCCGATGGCATTATCTACCATTGCTCAAAAAAATCCTTCTTTAGCAAGAGAATATGCAAAAAAAATGGGAGAAATTACCGCCAGAGAGGCTTTAGCTATCGGAATTAATTGGGTTTTAGCGCCCATCACCGATGTTAATAATAATCCTGACAATCCCGTTATCAATATTCGCTCTTTTGGCGATAATCCAGACTTGGTAGCAGATTTGGCAACAGCTTTTATTCAAGGTTGTCAAGAATATCCCGTTTTAACCACCGCCAAGCATTTTCCAGGGCATGGTGACACGGCAACGGATTCTCATTTACACTTACCTCAAATTAACCACAGTAAAAAGCGTTTACAGCAAATTGAGTTAGTTCCCTTTCAACGATCGATCGAGCATAATGTGGACAGTATTATGACGGCACATCTATTAGTAGAGAAATTAGATGCTATTAATCCGGCTACTTTATCTTTTTCGATACTAACACAACTTTTAAGAGATGAACTAAATTTTTCAGGATTGATTGTTACTGATGCGCTAATTATGGGGGGAGTCGCAAAATACGCCTCTCAAGAAGAAATCGCCGTCAAAGCCCTCCTCGCTGGTGCTGATATTCTTTTAATGCCTGAGAATCCTGAAGTTGCAGTCAGTTCGATCGAACGAGCTGTTAAAGATGGTATTCTGTCAGAATCACGCATTGACGAGAGTTTACAACGCATTGCCCATGCTAAAAATAAGTTATCTTTTGCTCAACCCAACTTATTAGAAATTAGCTCTGAAGAGGATAGAAAAACTGTAAAGGAAGTTTTAAAACTAAGCATGAGCTTTCAGGGCAAAATGCTAACAAAAACAGTAGCTAAGGGCATAAATTTAGTAGTGGTACAGGACTTGTTAAACTGCGATTTTCTCGATCGACAAGCACCAGCTATCACCATTCCTGAAAAGTATGGTTATCAAACTCAACTTTTTGATCAACGCAACTTACATTTAGCACAATATCAAGAACAACCCATTCTCTTACAAGCATTTATTCGAGGTAATCCTTTCTTGGGTAACGGCGGTTTAACGGATTCTGCGAAAACTTTTTATGAACAATTACTGGAGTTCGATCGAGTAGAGGGTATGATTATTTATGGTAGTCCTTATATTTTAGAGTGGTTTTTGCCTCGCATCAAAGAAAATACCCCTTGGGTTTTCACCTATGGGCAAATGCCTCAAGCCCAAGAATTAACCTGCCAACGTCTGTTTAATTTGTCAACAAATGATGACATTGATAAAGGTAATTTTTTGTAACAAAATTTACAGAAACCTTGACCATTTCAGGGTTTTTACTGAGAATTTATCAAAAATATGTATCTAAAGATACATTAAGCAAGTCTTTACGATAATTGTTTGTTAGACTATATTGAGAATAACCAAATAAGTTTATGGGGAAAAAGCAGATGAAAACATTAGAAAAAACTGCAACACATTACTCCATCGAAATGATTAAAGACGAAGCTCGTCATTTAGTGGAAAAAGGTACTGTTAGTCGTCATCAACCGATATATATCTTATGCCAATATATTCCTGCTAGAGAGTGGGTATGTGTCGAATGTGAATTAGAACAATGTGATTATTTATTAAGAGATCAAATTGGAGATTTAATCGCCTCTGAAAATTGGGATAACGACTAGAAAGTAAGTTAAGATTTTTATTTTGTCATTGCGAGGTAACGAAGCAATCTCCATTATCATCAAATCGAATTTATCTCTTGATAAGTTTGTGTTATGGCATTACTTAATCTTTGATTATCTTCTTGTGTTCTAACAGCAACACGAAAATACTTTTCTCCTAATTCGGGGAAACTCAGGCAGTCACGAATTAAAATTTGTTCTCGTTGAAGTAACTCTAACTGTAATTGTGGGCTAGGGATTCTAGTTTCCACTAAGATAAAGTTAGCACTACTAGGGAGGGGTTTTAGTCCTTTTATTTGTGCTAAATCATCCTTTAATTTTTCACGGCTTGGTTTTAACCATTGCCACGTTTTTTGTTGAAATTCCGTATCTTTTAAGGCTTCTATTCCTGCTAATTGAGCTAAACTATTTACAGTCCAAGGATCGCGCCATTTTTGCCATTTTTTTATTCTATCAGGATGAGTAATACCGTAGCCAATTCTCAACGCAGGAAGGCTATAAAATTTGGTGATCGATCGAACTACAATTAAATTATCATAGTCTGGAATTAAGTCTATGAGACTTTCTTGCTCATTCGGTGGTAGAAAATCCATAAACGCTTCATCTATCACCACTAGAGGAAATTGTTGTAAGTAGGGGATTAGAGTCTTTTTATCCCATAGTTTTCCTGTGGGATTGTGAGGGTTGTTGACTAATAAAGCAACATTACCTCGATATTTTAACCCCATTGCTAATTCATCTAACCCATAAGACTCAAAGGGAATATTAAAAGTATTTAACGCCCGTTTATAATCCGCAAAACAAGGAGAAGGAAGCAAAACCCCTTCTAAATTGTGGGCTTCCCATGCTATCCATGTTAGCAACTCCGCCGCCCCATTACTCGGTAACACCCAATCTTGACAGATATGATGATGTTGCCCAATGGCTTGACGAAATTGTGGATAGTCAGGGTTTGGATAATGAGC
The DNA here is from genome assembly GCF_050753365.1 of Geminocystis sp. CENA526. NCBI lineage: Bacteria > Bacillati > Cyanobacteriota > Cyanophyceae > Chroococcales > Geminocystaceae > Geminocystis > Geminocystis sp. CENA526. Next base: position 10,166 of record NZ_JBLZFY010000032.1, on the reverse strand, counting down.
TAATTGTTTTATCCCTTTGATTATAGCTTCGATCGTACTCTGAGGAGGTCCTAATGGATTAATACTAGCAGAAAAATCTAGCACAGCAGAATTTGGACAGTTAATAAGTGTCACTGCCCAATCCAAGTTGCCTCCGTGAGTTGGTCTAGTCAAATAGGGTAAAAATAGTAAATTTAAGCAAAAACCAACCCAAAAAGAGCGATTTTTGCCGTTATGCAGAAAAACTAGGCTTTAGGTGGTGCAACTCTTTCTTTGAAAAGTTTACCAGCAGAAAAAGCAGGTACTTTGGTTGCAGGAATATCCATTTTTTCGCCCGTTTTAGGATTGCGCCCTTCCCGTGCTTTTCTCTCACGACTTTCAAATGAGCCAAAACCTACCAAAGTAACTTTATCTCCAGAAGATACCGCTTCCATAATGGCTTCTACGGTAGCACTAATAACGGCATCTGCTTGTTTTTTAGTTACGTCAGCCTTAGCTGATACTGCATCTACTAATTCACCTTTGTTCATAAATTGATCTCCGATTGTTTAACTGTGTCAGTCTGAAAATAGAGTTAAAAATCTTAATTAGCTGAAATTACCATCAATTAAGTGTTTTACTCTTTTTCACACTAAATCTGATATTACATGATTAATCGCTGAAATGATTAAAAATTCTAGTTTTTCTCTATTTTTTTACATTTTTTGGCTTTTTTGTTAACAAATGTAACAAATAACCTCAACTAAGTAATTGCTTAAGTAAGTACAACTGTGAAAGATATTCCCTAGATTAACAACAAAATTATAAAACTTAATATTTTATGATACCTCGATCGAGGATTATAGTGGATTTAGCTGTACCCATGAAAACGGCAATCTATTACGGATTACCACAGGTTAAACATCTTTTATTCGCCTTAGATCAGTATAAAGAATATTCTGCTATCCTTTTCTCAGGCTCAGAAGCGAGAATGGTAGAGGTGTTTTTAACTCGATCGACGAATGAAATTAAAATAGAGACAGATCATGAATTATCTCGTAGATTTGGTCGTAAAGCCACTACCCTAGCCAGTGATAGACGAGACAAAGAATTTGAAATGCGTTTTGTCAGAGAAATAGCACAAGAAATTAATCAGTATTTTCTTGAACACTTAGAAACAGGAAGGTTAGTCTTTGGTGGTAATTTAAAACAAGCGGCTAAAATCAATAATGCCCTTAATCCTGCGGTAAGAGACTTAGTGGTTGCCATTGAGCCGATGGATTTCAAACTAGCAGATAACGAAATTGCGGAAATTATTAAACCGATTGCCTATGCTTACGAACAAGATCATGATGTTAGTGTAGTCGAAAACTTGGTATATAAATTCAACAAAAATCGTACTGCGGTATTAGAAAAACAAGGAGTTGAAAAAGCCTTAAGTGAGGGTAGAGTAAAAACCTTAGTCATCCCTTATCCTATGGATACCGAAGAATTTGATTCTCTGATTGTAGAAGTAGTTTTATCAGGTGCAGATATTGAGTTTGTTTATGGTGAAGGTGCTGAAAAATTAAATCAATATGGTGGCATCGCCGCAGAATTATACTATTCTATCAATTAGAAATTAAGAATGTATAGCTTTAATATTCAGAAAATCATCAATGTTTGTTAATTCTACCTGTCCTCCTGTCCTCCTGTTCTCCTGTCTCCATAAACCCTAATTATTCTCGAAAATGTAAGTTAAATGCGTCTTAGCTTATTCCCCCTACCTTGATCAATAATTTATCATACTAATTTCCATTGTTAACTACATACCGATCGTGAGAAAATAGAAATAATCTTAATATTGTAAATCTCATGACAGAAAATTTAAAAAGTAAAGCTATTACCCAAGGAGTCCAACGATCGCCTAATCGTGCTATGCTTAGAGCCGTTGGTTTTGGGGATGATGATTTTACCAAGCCTATTGTTGGTATAGCGAATGGATTTAGTACCATCACTCCCTGCAATATGGGTTTAAATGACTTAGCTTTAAAGGCAGAAGCGAGTTTACGTCAAGCAGGTGGAATGCCCCAAATGTTCGGTACTATTACCATTAGTGATGGTATCTCCATGGGTACAGAAGGCATGAAATACTCCCTCGTTTCCAGAGATGTCATTGCGGATTCGATCGAAACCGCTTGTACTGGAGAAAGTATGGATGCGGTAATCGCCATTGGTGGTTGCGATAAAAATATGCCGGGGGCAATGATTGCCATCGCTCGTATGAATATTCCCGCTATTTTCGTCTATGGTGGTACAATCAAACCGGGGCATCACAATGGTAAAGATTTAACGGTAGTTAGTGCCTTTGAAGCCGTTGGGCAATATAGTGCAGGAAAAATTGACGAAGAAGAATTACTTGCCATTGAGAAAAAAGCCTGTCCGGGGGCAGGTTCGTGTGGTGGAATGTTTACAGCTAATACTATGTCTTCTGCCTTTGAAGCCATGGGCATTAGTTTACCCTATTCTTCCACTATGGCAGCCGAAGATCAAGAGAAGCTAGAAAGTACAGGCAAATCCGCCGAAGTTTTAGTGGAAGCCATCCGCAAACAAATTTTACCCCGTGACATTCTTACCCGTAAAGCCTTTGAAAATGCCATCGCTGTGATTATGGCAGTGGGAGGCTCAACTAATTCAGTATTGCATTTACTTGCGATCGCTAATACTATTGGTGTACCCTTAACCCTCGATGACTTTGAGGCTATTCGTCAAAAAGTACCCGTCATTTGTGACTTAAAACCATCAGGACGTTATGTGACTGTGGACTTACACAAAGCTGGAGGTATTCCTCAAGTAATGAAAATGTTGTTAGTTAATGGCTTATTACATGGAGACGCATTAACTATCAGTGGGCAAACTGTAGCGGAAGTATTAGCAGATATTCCCGAAAATCCTCCCGAAAATCAAGACGTAATCCGTCAATGGGGTAATCCTTTATATCAAGAAGGACATTTAGCTATCTTAAAAGGAAACTTAGCCTCCGAAGGTGCAGTTGCCAAAATTAGCGGTGTAAAAAATCCTACCATAACAGGACCTGCTAGAGTGTTTGAGTCAGAGGAAGAATGTTTAGACGCTATCTTAGCAGGAAAAATTAAAGAGGGTGATGTTGTCATTGTACGTTATGAAGGACCTGTGGGCGGACCGGGTATGCGTGAAATGTTAGCCCCTACCTCAGCCATTATTGGTGCAGGTTTAGGAGATAAAGTTGGCTTAATTACCGATGGACGTTTTTCTGGCGGTACTTATGGCTTAGTAGTTGGTCATGTTGCACCAGAAGCGGCGGTTGGTGGTAATATTGCTTTAGTGCAAGAAGGTGATAGTATTTCGATCGATGCCCATAAAAAGCTATTACAAATCAATGTATCAGAAGAAGAATTAGCCCAACGGAGAAAATCATGGCAACCTCGCCAACCTCGCTACCGTAGAGGAGTCTTAGGCAAATATGCCAAATTAGTATCTTCTAGTAGTTTAGGTGCTGTCACTGACTTAAACTTGTATAAATAGGGGGATTTGAATGGGGCTCGTGGGATTTTCCTACGGGCAGTGGTTGATACGCCATGGTTTGGATTTTGAAATAAAAAAATCTGGAGGCTACGAACCATGACAAAAATAAATTTTGAAGAGATGAATTTAGATGAATTGCGAAAATATGTTTTACAAAAATTGATAAAATATGAAGAAAAAAATCACACTAATTATTTGTTTAACCATTATTATTTGTTTATATTTTCTCAGTGTAAATAATCCAGCCTTTGCTAAAACAAACGATCGAGATACACAGAAAAGTTATAACTCTAAACAAGAGAATGCATCTAGCTATTCTCAAAAAAAAGTAGAGAAATTTCCCCCTTGTATCAATACTGACTGTAATTGTAAAGATTTTTCTACTCAAGAAGAAGCTCAAAAAGTGTTTGACGCTTTTCCTAATGATCCCTATAAATTAGATAGAGATAAAGATGGTATAGCCTGTGAAAATCTAGCTTAAATTTATATTTAATTTTGCTAAATAATGGTTTTGAAGGTTAATTCAGACTTCGCCTTCCTTCAGTATTAAGACTCATTTTTCATTGTAATTATGATCATTTTTTTGAGAGATAAACTTTTTCTGTCTAACTTCGGTAGAATAGATAAGAGTTAATTTTAGAGGATCACAACAAAGATGGAAGCAATTACGATCGGAATTATTGGCGGTAGTGGGTTATATAAAATGGAAGCCTTACAAGATATAAAAGAAGTAACCCTCGAAACTCCCTTTGGCTCACCCTCCGATAGTTTTATTACAGGAACTTTAGATAATACGAGAGTTGTCTTTTTACCCCGTCACGGTAGAAATCACCATCTTTTACCTTCTGAATTGCCTTTTCAGGCAAATATTTACGCCTTAAAACAACTAGGGGTTAAGTATATTCTTTCCGCTTCAGCAGTCGGCTCATTACAAAAAGAAATTAAACCCTTAGACTTTGTTATACCTGATCAGTTTATCGATCGAACTAAAAACCGTCAAGCCACATTTTTTGGAGAAGGAATCGTGGCGCATATTGCCTTCGGACATCCCGTCTGTGGTAAATTAGGTAATGTCATCGCCCAAGCCATGAAAAACTTAAACCTTCCCGATGTTAGTTTACACGAAGGGGGTACTTATATCTGTATGGAAGGACCCGCATTTTCCACCATTGCCGAGTCAAACTTATATCGCAGTTGGGGAGGAAGCATTATTGGCATGACAAACTTAACCGAAGCCAAACTTGCCAGAGAAGCGGAAATAGCTTACGCAACCCTTGCCTTAGTCACCGATTATGACTGTTGGAATCCCGAACATGATCATGTTACTGTAGAAACCGTTATCCAGAATCTCCATCAAAACGCTATCAATGCTCAAAAAGTCATTCGAGAAACCGTCAAACTGATAGCAGAAAATCCCTTCATCAGCGATGCCCATTCTGCCTTACAAACAGCGATTCTCACTCCCTTAGAGAAAGTTTCTCCTGAGACAAAAGAAAAATTAAACGCCATTCTTACTAAATATCTTTAAAATCTTTATTTGTACATCTTTTGTCTAATACCTAAAGTCTAATTATGTCATTGCGAGGTAACGAAGCAATCTCCTAAATCTTGATTATCCACAATTACCATAATAAAAAACATGAAAAAATTACTAATTATTCTTTCTATTACCCTAATTTTTTACTTTAACTTTATCTCTCCTGTGACGGCAAATATAGATTTTGAAATTATTAATGTTAGCTTAGGAAATCAGCAAGGACAATTAATATTTACTCCCAATGAATTAAAGTTTTCAGCAGGACAAAAATATAAATTAGTGTTAGATAATCCTAGTCCAGAAAAACACTATTTTACAGCAAAAGATTTTGCCGATGCTAGTTGGACTCAAAAAGTACAAGCAGGAAAAGTTGAGGTAAAAGGTGCAATTCACGAATTAGAATTAAAGCCCGAAGGGGTTGCAGAATGGGTTTTTATCCCAGAAAAGCGAGGAGTTTACGAACTATATTGCTCTATTAAAGGACATAAAGAAGCTGGAATGAAAGGCACAATTACTATTAACTAGAGATTGAGAAAAAAGTTTTTTGATGACAACAGGTGTTAGGCTTTAGGTATTAGGCTTTAGGTCAAAAATACTCATCTATATTTAGATTTTTTAAATAGTAAAAAAGTATCAGTTAATTACTTTTAAAACAAATCTGAAAATGTGTTAATATTTTTTAATGATAATGAGCCAAATATTTTATTTATCTTATCAAATTTGATCGAACCTCTAATCTCGATCGTGTCATTATAAATTATAGACAAATATCATGGTAGCAATATTCAACGGAACTAATCAAAAAATGCCCCTAACTCCCATTTTCAACCCCTTGGGAGACGATCGAATTGAAAACAGAACCATCTGGTTTGGTAATACAACTAATTTGATGCAGTTAAATGACGTTCGTTATACATGGGCGATCGGACTGTATCAACAAATGCGAGAAAACTTCTGGATTCCTCAGAAATTAGATATAACCCAAGACGTTACAGACTATTGGAATTTAACTAATGATGAGCGCCGTGCCTTCGATGGAATTTTATCCTATTTAACCTTTTTAGACTCCGTTCAAACCTGCAATATTCCCCACTTAAAAAGCACTATTACCGCCCCAGAAATAAGCCTTTGTATGGCGGAACAAATATCCCAAGAAGGAATGCACAACCACGCCTATCAGTATATGATTGAGACAATTATTCCTAGTGATAAAAGAGATCAAGTTTACGACTTTTGGCGCACAGATAAAGTCTTATCTGCTAGGTGTGAATTTATTGCAGGATTCTATCAAAAATATATTGATAATCCCACCAAAGAAAATTATTTTATTGCCCTTTTAAGTGACTATTTATTAGAAGGTTTATACTTTTATAACGGGTTTATTTATTTCTATAATTTAGCCGCTAGAATGTTAATGCCGGGTTCGGCTGATATATTTAAAATGATTAATCGGGATGAATTAAGCCATGTGAGATTGTATCAAAAACTTATCCCCGAAGCCATGCAGACTTTTAATTATTCCCTTGAGCAAATTTATGAAATGTTTGATACTGCGGTAGAGCATGAGTGTAAATGGACTAATCACATTGTCGGTGACAACATTTTAGGTATCACAAAATCTAGCACTGAGCGTTATACTAAATACCTTGCCAATAGTCGTTTACGAGCCATCGGACTTGATCCACTTTACACTGATCCTCAGTATAGCAAAAGTCCTTACACTCATTTAGAGAAATTTTCGGACACCAAAAAAGAAGGTAACACGAAGGCGAACTTTTTTGAAGCCAGTGTCACCAGTTATATGATGTCTTCTGGTGTAGGTGGCTGGGATGAAATTTAAAATGTTGCAATAAATTTTTTATGGTTTTGTAGGGGTTGAATAATATTCAACCCTCCTCAAGTTTTAAATATGGTTGAATGAAATAAGAGAAGATGGAAAAACTGAGAAATTTTCTATAATAAAGTTAAATCTTTATACATCATCAATAAATTATGTGTACTAATTGCGGTTGTAGCGTTACCCCTCAAAATGTTACTATTCATAGCCATCATCACCATGAAAAACATCATTCTCATCATGATCATCAAACTCTTGACATTCATCGATCGATCTTAGCAAAAAATGATCATTTAGCCTATCATAATCGAGAATTATTCAGGGAAAAAAATATCTATGTTTTTAACATTTTATCCTCTCCCGGTTCGGGAAAAACAACCTTTATTGAAAAAACTTTAACGGACTTAAATTCTACCTATAAAAGTGCCGTAATTGTGGGAGATTTAGCTACCGATAACGATGCCCAAAGATTACGCCGAAGTCAAGCCCAAGTCGTGCAAATAACTACGGGGGATATATGCCATTTAGAGGCAGAAATGATCAATAATTCTCTTGCTCAAATAGACTTAGATAATTGCCAATTATTAATTATTGAAAATGTCGGTAACTTAGTATGTCCTAGTGCTTACGACTTAGGAGAACATGAAAGAATTGCATTATTATCCGTCACCGAAGGAGAAGATAAACCCTTAAAATATCCTACTCTTTTTAAATCAGCAAATGTGGTAATTATCAATAAAATGGATATTGCTGAAGTGGTGGAATTTAATCAAGATTTAGCCTTAGAAAATATCAAAAAAATTGTCCCCCATGCTAAAATTTTCCTAGTGTCGTCTCGATCGAGCGAAGGTATGGAGGACTGGTATAATTATCTTCAACAAAAAATAACAAACTAATTTGTATTTAAGTTTACTATATAAGTGATTTATTTAGGGTCTGCTGAAAAAGTATTTTGATGAGGGTAGGTATCAGGTATCAGGTATCAGGTGTCAGGTGTCAGGTTAAAGAATGAAAAATCAAGGTGTTGAAGCGTTATCTCTTCAACAAATACACAGGTGTATTGTGAATAATTAGATTTAAAATGCCCTGTTTTTGAGTAAAAATTGCCAAAAATTCGCACTTTTTTATGAATATAGTGTGCCTAAACCATTGATTTTAATAACCTTTTGATTTATTCAGCAAACCCTATTTAGTCATTGATAAAACTTGGAAAATATCCCAGATGTTGAAAGTTTTAATATTAGCTTCATTGAATCTATTGTTAAAACAATAAAAAAAGAATAAATGGGCGATACTGGATTTGAACCAGTGACGTCCTGCTTGTAAGGCAGGCGCTCTACCACTGAGCTAATCGCCCTTAATCACATTTTTTATTATAGCAAATAAATTTAAAAAGTGCAAGATGCCTTCGGAAAAAACTCAACATCAAATCATAGAGTATAGTTTACCGTTAGTAATCAAAGACTATACGCCGATATGTAATGTCGCTAATACTTTAACTTGAAATTCCTGTTCAAAAATAGGTTTTTTATAGTCTAAATTCCATAATTCCAATGAGCAATCATCCCCTGATTGAGCTGGAGTTAAATGTAAATGCAACTGACGATACTCACTATCATACTGACATTCTAACTCTTTTATAGCCCCTATTTGTCTTCGATCGAGCGCGATGGCTAACCGCAGAATAGCGCTTAATTGTTTAATCATTTTACGATGATTGTCTGAAAGAGTAGCGTAGGTTTCATGTTTGCGTTTGGGCTTACTTTTGCGGTGATAACGGGCTATTTGGGCGATTAACTCTATCTCTATTTCACTAAATCCTAATAACTCCGCATTGCGAATTAAATAGTAGGAATGTTTATGATGCGCTGAATGAGATATGTATAAACCCGAATTATGAAGTATCGTAGCTGACCAAAGATATTCTCTTTCTAATTCCCCCCAATAGTGTAATTGATAACGGGTTCGATCGAAAATATTGAGGGCAAAATCGGCTATTTTTTCCGCATGAGATAAGTCCACTTGGTATTTATGGGCGATTTTATAGACATTACGAGGGCGCACTTCTCCTTGAAAGGCAAGACGATCTTCAATGTATCCATTTTGCAACATCCAGTCCACAATAACCCCTTCTCTCAATGCCCTTTCACAAATAGTAAGAGTGTCGATATTCAGCATTTTCATGGCTTCCACTAAGATAACGACTCCAGCAATGATAATTTCTGCACGGCGCTCAGACATCCCTGCTAAGGTCGATCGTTGGTTATAATTCATAGATACCAGACGCTGTAAAATAGCCTCAATATCTTTTCGAGGAATTTGATAGCCATTGAGGGTTAAAGGCTCATTTCCTAGAGTTTCGGAGGAGTGAATTAAGGCAATGGTTTCCGCCGTGCCAGAAGTACCCACAAATATCGGTTTTTCCCCTATTTTCAAGGCGTTTTTGAACTCTTCCACGGGGCGCTCTAATACTCCCCTCACATAAGCCTGTAAAGCTATAAATTCTTTGGGATTGATGGGATCAGTATGAATAAAATCTTGAGTAAGACGAACCGCCCCTACTTTAGTGCTACTCAAACATCTCATCTCTTGACTGTCACCTAATACTATCTCCGTTGAGCCTCCGCCAATGTCAATCAGAGAGTGAACTTTACCGCCAAAATCCATGCCCGATAATACTCCTAAATAAATTCTTCGGGCTTCTTCCTGTCCAGAAATTAAGTCAACTACAATGCCTAATTCATCTTCTATGCGTCTTAAAAATTCTTGCCCGTTGGGGGCTTCTCTTGTGGCACTTGTGGCTACTGCAATAATTTGATCGGCTTTCATTGCTTGAGCCAAATTTTTACAACGTTTGAGCGCTGCTAAAGAGCGATTTATGGCTTCTTTCGTCAAATTTCCTGTTTCTGGATCTCGATCGCCCAATCTTACGGTATCCTTTTCTTTAGCGATGATACTAAAAGAGGGAATCTGAGCGTTAATCTGTACTACTACCATGTGAATTGAGTTTGTACCAATGTCGATCGCACCTAAAATACAATCTTTTAAAACTCTTTGTTTCGTCAAGGTAGTATTAGATAGTTGATAGATATTTGCCATAAATCATTTATCCTTAACTTGCGTTTTTCATAAATCGAACTTATGCAATCATAACTCTATTTTGTCATTGAAAAGACAAACTCAATCTTGATTTTTCCGATAAACTTGGCTCTCTTACTTCTCCTCGTGATAAATTCTTGATGAAGGAGGGAAGAAGGGGAAGAAGGGGAAGAGGGGGAAGAGGGGGAAGAG